>JAJKIB010000207.1 GCA_021154745.1 Mycobacterium sp. | reverse complement strand
GACCGCAAGGTCTTCGCCATTGATTCGGATGGCGTCATTGGCCTTGTCGCCGACGTCACCTTGACTCTCCGTTGACGCCTTCACGTACGTGCCGATCCCGCCGTTCCACAGCAGATCAACGGGGGCGCGCAGAATTGAACGCATCAACTCCGATGGCGTAACCGCCTTGAACTCTGGTGTAAGCCCGAGCAGTTCACCGACCTGAGGGGTGATTGGGATGGACTTCTGCGTTCGCGGGAATACCCCGCCACCCTCAGAGATCAGTGCTCGGTCGTAGTCGTCCCAGCTTGATCGTGGCAACTCGAAAAGTCGCTTGCGTTCGGCGTACGACACCGTGGTGTCGGGATTGGGGTCGAGGAAAATGTGGCGATGGTCGAAGGCCGCGACCAAGGAAATGTGCTCAGACAGCAGCATGCCGTTGCCGAAGACATCACCGGACATGTCGCCTATGCCGATGACGCTGATGTCTTCGCTTTGTGTGTCGACGCCTATTTCACGGAAGTGATGCTTGACCGACTCCCACGCACCACGCGCAGTGATCCCCATCGCTTTGTGGTCGTAGCCGACCGAACCACCCGATGCGAACGCGTCGCCGAGCCAGAACCCGTAACTTTGTGCGATGCCGTTGGCGATGTCTGAGAACGTTGCCGTTCCCTTGTCGGCGGCAACGACTAGGTAGGCATCGTCGCCATCTCTGCGCACCACATTGGGAGGCGGGACGACCTGGCCATCGACGAGGTTGTCGGTGACGTCGAGCAAAGCGCTGATGAACGTCTTGTAACACTCGACGCCTTCGGCCAGCCACGCTTCACGCCCGTCTATGAGCGGGTCTGGCAACCGCTTGGGCAAGAACCCACCCTTGGCGCCAACCGGGACGATCACCGCGTTCTTCACCGCCTGCGCCTTCACAAGCCCCAGAACTTCGGTGCGGAAGTCTTCGCGACGGTCCGACCAGCGAAGGCCGCCACGCGCTACCGGTCCGAAGCGCAGGTGAACACCCTCAACACGTGGCGAGTACACCCAGATCTCGAACTTCGGGCGAGGCAGCGGAAGGTCGGGGACAGCCGTGGGATCCAGCTTGAAGGACACGTAACCCTTGGGCTGGCCGTCTGCGTCGGTCTGGAAGTAGTTGGTCCGGAGCGTGGCATTAATCATCGACAGGATCGAGCGAATGATGCGGTCTCGGTCGAGACTCGTCACGGCGTCCAGGCCGCGCAAGATCTCGTTTGTTAGCTGCTCTGCAGCAGACTCCCGGTCTCCGGAGAACGACGGTGAGAAGCGGGTCTCGAACAACTTCACCAGTAGCTGCACCAGTTGGATGTGAGCCGCCAATGACTGCTCGACGTACTCTTGGCTGAAGGTCGATCCGGTTTGGCGCATGTACTTGGCGTAAGCCCGAAGCAGCATCGCCTCGCGCCATGTGATGGACGCCGAAATCACCAACGCGTTGAAGCCGTCGGACTCCGCGCGACCAGACCACACGGCCGCGAAGGCGTCCTGGAACAGCGTCTTAATCGTTTCTTGGTCAGCGGTGACTTGTCCGGACGCTATGCCGCGGTGATACAGGCCGAAGTCGTAGAGCCAGAACTGCTCACCATCGCGACGCTCCACCTCGTAGGGGCGCTCATCGAGCACGTCAACACCCATGCGCTGGAGCAGGGGCAGGACCTCAGACAGCGAAAGTTCGGTGCCGGACCGGTAGATCTTGAAACGCAGCTCGCCGCCCTCGGCCCCTGGCGGTTGATACAGGCTCATGGCGAGCGGGCCACCCGGGACGAGCGCGTCCATGCGCTGGATGTCGCCGACGGCCAATCGCGCCGGGAAGTCCTCTTTGTATGCCTCTGGCAAAGAGCCGTCATACGTACGCAGCAGCTGGACAGCCTTGGCTTCGCCTACTTGTTCCAGCAAGGCGTCGGACAGGTCGTCATCCCATGTCCTGGTCGCTTGGGCCAACCGTTCTTCGAGCGCTGCCGCATCGACGTGCGGGATGACTGTCCCACTACGCCCGCGGATGACGTAGTGGAGTCGTGCCAGCACGGACTCGGAGACGCGCGCCGTGTAGTCAGCGCTCTCACCCGAGAACGCCTCGAGCAGTATCGACTCCATGGCAAGCCTCACTTGCGTCGTGTAGCGATCCCTCGGGAGATAGACCAACGCCGAAGCGAACCTGCCGTACACGTCGTACCGAAGAAAGAGTCGAACCTGCCTGCGCTCCTGCAAGTGCATGACGCTGAGCACGATCGGTAGTAACTCGTCCACCGACATCTGGAAGAGCTCATCGCGCGGGTAAGTCTCGAGAATTTGCAGCAGGTCTTTCCCACTGTGGCTCATGGCGGGGAAGCCGCTAGCTTCCAGGATTGCCTTTACCTTTCGACGGAGTACCGGGATGCGAGTGACGCTCTCGCTATACGCCGACGTCGTGAAAAGACCGATGATGAGGCGCTCACCGATGACGTGGCCTTCACCGTCGAAAGACTTGATTCCGATGTAGTCCAGGTATGCCGGACGGTGCACCGTTGATCGGCTGTTGGCCTTGGTGAGGATCAGCAGCTGCCGCTCTCGCGCCTTAGCGCGAACCTCTGGCGGCAGCTTGCTAAAGGACGCGGACTCAGCGTGGTCCCCCCGCAACAACCCCAGACCGCTTCCTGGCTTGGTGACGAGCACGTCCTCGCCGTCGTGTGACTGGAGCGAGTACTCGCGATAGCCAAGGAACGTGAAGTGCTCATCGATCAGCCACCGCAACAGCTCCCAGGTGTCGGCGATCTCTTCAGGCGGCAGGTTTGGTGGCGACTCATGTAGCTCGTCGGCGATGCGCTGTGCAGCTTCCCGCATCTTCGCCCAGTCCTCAACGGCATCGCGCACATCGCGAAGCACATCGACGAGACGACGCTCTATGTCGCGCAGGCGACTCGGATCTGCCATCCGGTCGACCTCGAACTGCATCCACGACTCCGGGATGCCACCGGGTACCTGACGTTCTTCGGGAGTGAGTCTGATTCGCTGCAGCTCGCCGTTCAACGAACGTTCGACGGTGAACTGCGGGTGCACGACCAGGTGCAGTGCCAAACCCTCTTCACCGAGCGCCGACGTCACCGAGTCAACCAAGAAGGGCATGTCGTCGGTGACGATCTCGATCATGGTGTGCAGAGACGTCCAACCGTGGCTTTCCGGCGTCGGGTTGAAGACCCGCACATTGGCCGTACCAACCGGCCGCACTGCCGCCAACCGCTGCTCGGAGATCGCGGCACCGAATACGTCGACCGGGTCGCGGCCGGCCAGACCTTCGTCTGACACGTGCCGGTAGTAGGCCTTCAGATAGGCATCGAGGTCAGGCAGGTCGTCGACCGACCGCTCCGCTTCCTCGATGGCACGGGTGATCAGATCCGACTTGGCAACACCGGCATTGCTCAGCATGTAGTGCTGCTCCCGCTTCCTCTAGGCCGGTACCTCAGCCTACTCGCCGAAGTGCCTCCAGGTGGTGCGAGACTCCGATCGTTGGGCCGGTCGCCGGTGCCGCGCCTCAGCCTTGTCGGTCGTCACCGAGGTGCGGATACCGGTAGTCGGTCGGTGGGACGAACGTCTCTTTGATGACGCGCGGACTGACCCAGCGCATGAGGTTGAGCGGGCTTCCTGCCTTGTCATTGGTGCCACTCGACCGTGACCCACCAAACGGCTGCTGGCCGACGACCGCGCCGGTTGGCTTGTCGTTGACGTAGAAGTTCCCTGCAGCAAAACGTAGATGCTCGGAGACCTGCGAGATCACCTCGCGGTCGCGGGCGATCACCGCACCGGTCAAGGCATAGGGGCTGACGCGCTCCATCTGGTCGAGCATCGCGTCGAAGTTGTCGTCGTTGTAAACGTGCACGGACAGGATCGGCCCGAAGTACTCGTTCTTGAAGATCTCGTGATCGGGGTCCGACCCCACGAGCACGGTCGGCTCGACGAACCATCCCTCTGAGTCGTCAACGTTTCCACCGACGAGAACCTCAATAGTGGGATCGGTGGCCGCCATTGAGAGCACCTTGCTGTGCTTGGCAAATGCTCGATCATCAATGACCGCGCCCATGAAGTTAGAAAAGTCCGTGACGTCACCCATGGTGATGCTGCTGACCTCTGACACGAGCGGGTCGCGCATGTCATCCCAGATGCTGCGCGGGATGTAGGCACGGGACGCCGCAGAGCACTTCTGGCCTTGGTACTCAAATGCACCGCGAATGAGGGCCGTGCGTAAAACGTCTGGATCTGCGGATGCGTGGGCGACTATGAAGTCTTTCCCGCCCGTCTCCCCGACGATCCGGGGGTATGACTTGTAGTTTTCGAGGTTCTCGGCCATCCGCTTCCAGAACCGTTGGAACGTCGCTGTCGATCCCGTGAAGTGGATTCCCGCGAGCTCCGGATCGGCGAAGACAACGTCGCTCACGCTCTGTCCCGTGCCAGTGACCATGTTGATGACACCGGGCGGTAGACCCGCCTCTTCGAGCAGATACATCGTCAGGCTCGCCGAGTACTGCTGCGTAGGCGATGGCTTCCAAATCACCGTGTTGCCCATGAGCGCGGGTGCGGTCGGCAAGTTGCCAGCAATAGATGTGAAGTTGAACGGCGTGACCGCGTAGACGAATCCGTCGAGGGGTCGATGGTCCAACCGGTTCCAGATACCAGCAGACGACACCGGCTGCTCTGCGAGTATCTGGTGCGCGTACGCGACGTTGTATCGCCAGAAGTCGATCATCTCGCAGGCCGCATCGATCTCAGCTTGGTAGACGGTCTTGCTCTGGCCGAGCATCGTCGACCCATTGAGGGTTTCGCGCCATGGCCCTGCGAGCAGGTCGGCAGCACGCAACAACACAGACGCTCGGTCCTCGAAAGAGAGGGCGCGCCACGCGGGCGCGGCGCGCTTGGCAGCAGCAACAGCACGGTGAGCGTCGTCGTGCGTCGCCTCGTTCATCCGCCCAAGCACCTGATGACGCCGGTGAGGTTGAACGACAGCGATCTCATCGCCTGACCCCATGACGCGTTTGCCGTCAATGACCATCGGGAGCTCGCGCTCCTCAGCAACAAGGTTCTTCAGCGTCGCCTCGATCCGGGACCGCTCACCTGAACCCGGCGCGTAGTTGAGAACGTGCTCATTGCGAGGCTCAGGAACTCTCGGCACGGCGTCCATATCGCGACCTCTCACAAGTGATCGAGGACCGGTTGAACTGTCATCGTGACACGACGCGACTCGTGGTGACAGTCAGGCGTCCCAACGGCGTCCCAACGGCGTCCCAACGGCGTCACAGCGCCTCGACGAGCTCATCGATGGCTT
>JAJKIB010000206.1 GCA_021154745.1 Mycobacterium sp. | reverse complement strand
TGCGCTATCTGGTGGTGCCGATGCGCCCGGACGGCACCGAAGGGTTGGACGAGGAGTCGTTGGCGGCTCTTGTCACGCGCGATTCGATGATCGGCACCGGTCTCGCTGGTGTCGAGGCGCCGGCATGACCGAATACACCAGTCACGCCGATCTCGGAGGCCGGCCGGTCGCGGGTTCCATGGGGTGGGAACCCGAAGGGCAACTCTGGCACGCGGATTGGGAGCCCCGCGTGCTGGCTCTGGTTCTGGCGATGGGCGCCACGGGGGCATGGAACCTGGACATGGGGCGCGCCGCCCGCGAGACTCTGCCCGACTATGCTCAGCGCAGCTATTACGAAGTGTGGGCCGGTGGGCTAATCGCGTTGCTCGCTGAACGGGACCTGGTCTCTGAAGACGAGGTCGCCGCGGGACGATCGCTTCGGCCGGCCCGGCCGCTCGCAAGAAAGCTTCTGGCCCAGGACGTTCCGACCGCGCTGGCGCATGGCTCGCCGACCGAGCGACCGGCGACCACCGATCCGCTGTTCACGGTCGGCCAGCAAGTACGGACGCGGGCTGAGGCCGCGCCGCACCACACCAGGCTGCCCGGCTACGCGCGGGGCAAACTCGGTCGCATCGAGCGGGTAAACGGGGTGCACGTCTTCGCCGACACACATGCCAGCGGCGATGGCGAACAACCGCAGTGGCTCTACACTGTCGTGTTCCGCGGATCCGAGCTCTGGGCCGACGGCGACCCAGAGTCGACCGTCTCAATCGATGCCTGGGAACCCTACCTACAGAGCACATGAACGACATCGACGGAGCAGTATTCGAAGAGCCCTGGCAGGCAAGAGCTTTCGCGATCGCGGTGGCGCTGCATGAGCGCGGTGTTTATGACTGGTCTGAATGGACCGAGATGCTCGGCGCGCGGATCGCGACTGCTGATGCGCCGGGCGACGGCGACGCCGGCAGCTATTACCGCAATTGGCTGAACGCGCTCGAGGCCATGCTCGTCGAAAAGGGCGTCACCACGGCGGGCGAGACAGCGCGATGGCGCGAAGCGTGGCGACGTGCGGCGACCCGAACCGCCCACGGCACACCGACCGAAGTTCAGTCGGAGGACTTCTAAGGAGTCAGCAGCTCGTCGAGCTTGGCCAGAAATTCCTTCGGCCGCTGCGGCGTGAACGCGGGCTTCGGCCGCGCGCCCTCCACGTCGAGCGTCACCAGCGTGGACTTGATCGGCCGCCACACGTCCAGGGGCAGCCAGCGACGTAGGTCCGAGCTGCCCCAGATGCGGAACCGCTGCGTCAGCAGTCCCAGCGGCTCGGCCTTGTACCCGCGGATCGACCGCAGCGGGATGATCTTGGACGTGCCAGACGGAAAGTGATAGCGCCGCAATGTGATCGCCTCACGATCCAGCTGAATCAGGCCGTCGTCGTAATACTGGCGCGGGGCGGTCATTTCCGCTCGCTCGGCAATTTGTGCTCCTCGCGTGCGCGGCGGAGTTCGTGACCCTTGGTGGTCAGGCAGCGGCCGGTCTCCAGGTTCCACTCCCAGCCGTGCAAGTTGCACGTCAACGTGCTGCCTTCGACCACGCCGAACTTCTACAGGTCGGCCTTCAGGTGTGGACAACGTCGCTGAATCTCCCAGCCGTCCAACGTGATCGACGCCGTGTCGTCGTGCGCCTCGGCGAACCAGCCGTCGGCGTAGGCGATCCGCTCGTCGGTGAGGCACTTGAAGAATGTGTACAGGTACTCGTTGTAGCCGCCGACCCGCCACGCATGGAAGCGAGTCGACAAGAAGATGGTGTTGACCCAGTCCGGCTCGTTGTCCCGCAGCACCGTGCGCACCAACTCCGGTGCGATCGCGAACCCGTAGCGGAACTTCTCATCCGGAATCGGCTCGCGCACCACGCGTTTCGGGAAGTCAAGCACCACAGTCTCCGCGCCCAGCCGCAGCTCGACGGGATACCCGATGCCGTCGCAGATCTGGTCGCTCTGCAACATGATCGGCTCGAGCACCACCCGCAGTGGCTCCAGCAAGGGTTCACCGGCTGCAGGCGCCCACCTGGCCTTCTCCGCGGCCAGCACCGGTGCCATCCGTTCCGCGTAGTCGGCGATGTAGGCTGCCTTACCCGTGGTGAAGATGGCCTGCACGTCGTCGTCGGGCAGCGGATGGATCAGTGAATTCAACTGCGGCCCAGTGAAATCCGCCGTCGACCCGGGAATCATCAGCAGGCCGCGGTCGTGCCCGTGTTTCCGCATCTGGTCCAGGAACACCGCCTGGTCCGGGAAGATGTTGGCGGGGTCGCCGTGGTCGTCGTTGAGGTCACGCAGTTCGGGATCGAGGAAGCACGGCGGACCGGCCGACGGCACCACCCACGTCGCACCGACTTGAGCGATGTACTGACGACAGCGGTCCATCTGGCGCTGACGCTTCTGGGTGCCGAACGCCTCCTTCGCCCGGGCCGGCATGTCGTAGACCATCGGGTACCAGATCGCGCCCGAGTACTGCAGCATGTGCACGTCGACCTGGCCGAAATCGGCGTGCAGCACATCCAGGTCGACCGGCCGTGCGTCATTCATGTTGAAGCACACGGTTTCTCCGTCGTCGACCACCAGACCGGAGTCGCCGATCGGACCGTCGGCCGGGGCGCGCAGCGCGATGATCATCACATCGAGATCGCCCTTGGGCCCGCTGACGCGATGCGTGACGGAATCCGTCGTCTCGAAGAACCGATGAAAGCCCACCTTTTCGAGTTCGCGTTGCAGATCGGGCACCGGGAAATCCGGCAGCAGCACGACCGCGTCCTTGTTGACGTGCTCGCGCAGGTTTTTCGGGTCGAAGTGATCGCGGTGCAGGTGCGAGACGTACAGGTAGTCGACGTCGCCAAGGGCATCCCAGTCCAGCGTGCTGTTGTCGGGGAACGGGAACCACGACGCGAAGTACGCCGGATTGACCCACGGGTCGCACAGGATGCTTCCGGCCTTGGTATCGATCCGGAAACCGGCGTGTCCCACGCTCGTGACCTGCACAAACACCCTTTCTTCCCGACGGTTGCGCCCCCTTGAGCTTAGCGGGACGAGATATCACCGGCGTTCCACAGCCCTTGGTAGTACTCGATGCGCGTCGTGTCTGGCTCGACGCCGTAGGCGTCCAGCAGTTCGCCGGCCCACTGGCCGCCGTAGTTCCACGACAGCGACAGCGTGGCCACCGCCAGGTCTGCCCACCGATCGGCGACGCCGAGATCACCGAGGTCGACATGCCCGCAGATGCGGCCGTCGTCGTCGATCAAGGTGTTGGGTGCGCAGGCATCGCCGTGGCAGACAACGAGTCGGTCGACGGGCATCGACGGCAATAACCCCGTCACCCACGGCGGCGGCCCGAACGGGCAGTCGCCGATCGGCAGCCGATCGTGCAGCAATCGCAAGCCGGCGCCTATCGCACGCGACGCGGCCCGCGGATTGGCCACCCAGTGCGGGTCGACGGCAGACCTGCCGGGTAGCCCCTCGGTGTGCAACCAACCGTCACCCACCCCCAACACACGCGGCACCTCGACGTGTGCCCCCGCCCAGCCCAGCCTCTCGGCCTCGGCCCCGAGGTGATGCGCCCATCGCGGCGGCGACACCTTGACGTACTCACGGCCACCATCCACCCGAAACGTGACACCACCCAACTCGTTGACCCAAACCGCGACGACGGGCCGGCTTCCTGCGATGCACGCGACGATCTCCGGAATCGGCACGGGTTCGCTGGGAACGGTCACCGGACTAGGCTGCCTGATGTGGAACCGGTATACGGAACAGTCATCCAGCTCGCCCGCCTCGTGTGGCGGGTGCAGGGGCTGAAGTTCACCATTACCGGCGTGGAGAACCTGCCCCGCACGGGCGGTGCCGTCGTCGCCATCAACCACACCAGCTACTTCGACTTCACGTTCGCCGGACTGCCCGCCTACAAGCAGCACCTCGGCCGCAAGGTCCGTTTCATGGCGAAGAAAGAGGTCTTCGACAGCAAGATCACCGGCCCGATCATGCGCAGCCTGCGGCACATCGAGGTGGACCGGGTGGACGGCGCCGCCTCGTTCGAGCACGCCTGCCGCGCCCTCAAGGAGGGCGAACTCGTCGGCGTGTATCCCGAGGCCACCATCAGCCGCAGCTTTGAGATCAAGGCGTTCAAGTCCGGCGCGGCCCGGATGGCGATCGCCTGCGACGTGCCGATCGTGCCGCACATCGTGTGGGGCGCCCAGCGCATCTGGACCAAAGGTCATCCTCGAAAAATGTGGCGTCCCAAGGTGCCGATCTCGGTGGCCGTGGGTGAGCCGATCTACCCGACCCTGCCGCCCGAGGAGCTGACCGCGCTGCTGCATTCGCGGATGCAGCATCTGCTGGAGCGGGTGCAGGACGCCTACGGACCGCATCCGCCGGGCGAGTACTGGGTACCGCACCGCATGGGTGGAGGCGCGCCGTCGCTGGCCGAGGCTAACCGGATGGACGCCGAGGAGGCCATCCAAAAAGCCCAAGCGAAGGCTGCTCGCGAGACGGGAGCCAACCCCACCGAGGCGCCAGGGTAGCGGTATGGAACCGGTTTTCCGCACGCTCGAGATCGCCGTCAGTCTGGCGACCAGGGTCCTCGGGAACAAGATCACCTACCAAGGTCTGGAGAACATCCCCGAACGCGGCGGCGCGGTGATTGCGATCAACCACACGAGTTATGTCGACTTCTTCCCTGCGGCGCTCGCGGCGTATCACCGGCACCGTCGGATGAGGTTCATGATCAAGACCGAAATGCAGGACGTGAAGATCGTCAACTTTCTGATCAAGCACTCCGGGACGATTCCGGTGGACCGTCGCGCCGGGGGAGGCGCGTATGCGGTTGCGGTAGAGCGACTCCGGGCCGGCGAGATCGTCGGCATGTATCCAGAAGCCACCATCAGCCGCAGCTTCGAGCTCAAGGAGTTCAAGACCGGCGCATCCCGGATGGCGCAAGAGGCGCAGGTGCCGATCGTGCCGCTGATTGTCTGGGGCGCGCAGCGAATGTGGACCAAGGACCATCCAAGGAATATGGGGCGCAAGAAGATTCCGATAACCGTGGCGGTGGGACCGCCAATACGTGCCATCGGCACGATCGATGAGACAAGCGCCGCGATGCGTGAGGCCATGACAACGCTGCTGCACAGGGTGCAGGAGGAATACCCGCATCCGGAAGGCGCGTACTGGGTGCCGCGTCGGCTCGGCGGTTCGGCTCCGACGATGGACGAGGCCAGAGCGCTCGAGGAGGCGGAACTGGCCGAGCGGGCGCGCAAGAGGGCCGAGCGGGATGCGAAGAGTCGCCGGTGACCCCTGACCTGATTGCCTCCGATGTGGACGGCACGCTGCTCGACGACGACGAGAAGATCACGCCCCGCACCCGCGACGCCGTGCACGCGGCCGTGGACTCCGGCGCGCAGTTCATCCTCGCCACCGGCCGCCCGCCGCGTTGGGTGCAACCGGTCGTCGACGCGTTGGGTTTCGCGCCAATGGCGGTGTGCGCCAATGGCGCGGTGATCTACGACCCGTCCACCGACCGGATCGTCTCGGCCCGCACGTTGTCGGCCGACCTTCTTGGCGAACTCGCCGAGATCGCCACCCGCGTCATCCCAGGCGCGGGCCTGGCCGTCGAGCGCGTCGGCAGCAGCGCCCACGATGCCGCCACCCCGCAGTTCGTCAGCTCACCGGGTTACGAGCATGCCTGGCTCAATCCCGACAACACCGAGGTGTCCATCGAGGATCTGCTCAGCGCGCCCGCGGTCAAGCTGCTGATCCGCAAGGCCGGTGCGCTCAGCTCTGACATGGCCACCGCATTGGCCAAACACGTGGGGCTGCAAGGGGATATCACCTACTCCACCAACAACGGCCTGATCGAGATCGTGCCGCTTGGCATCAGCAAGGCCACCGGCGTCGAGGAACTCGCCCGCCCACAGGGCATCACCGCCGAGGCGGTGGTGGCATTCGGTGACATGCCCAACGACGTGCCGCTGCTGGGATGGGCAGGCCTTGGAGTGGCGATGGGCAACGCACATCCGGACGCGGTGGCGGCGGCCGACGAGGTCACCGCGTCCAACACCGACGACGGCGTGGCGCGGTTTCTGGAGCGCTGGTGGCTCTAGCGGGCGCGGCGATCAGACGCGGTTGCGCGCCGGCGAGAACCGCTCGAGCTGCACCGGCGGCCCCTCCGGCGGGGGCGGCGGCAGTTCAAGGGGAACCCCGTCGATGACCCGGGTGACGGTGCCCTTCTCGCGGTCCACGTTCAGGGTGCCGTGCTGGAAGTTCTGCACGATCCACTGCGGCTCATGGATTTCTCCGCTGGTCGGCAGGCCGAGCGCACCGCGCTCGAAGCCGAGCGTGGCCCACGCGTTGTAGACGGCGCCCGTGACGGGGTGTGCTCCGCACTCCGGTGACCAGTAGATCGCTCCCTTGTCGAAGGTGACGTAGCGCGCCGACCCCGCGGCCGACGCTTCGGGCGCTGTCGGCGCGCCCAGCGCGCTGTTCATGCCGCCCACCGCTTGCCACCGGGCGTAGATGGCGCCGCCGCGCATGGAGTCCGCCAGGTCCTGGGAGTTGGCTGGCTTGTCGAACCGGGCAGCGATGTCGCGGATCGTGTCCAGGCACGCATAGCCGAGGTTGCCGGGGTAGTCGGTGCTGCCGGTGTCGCGGTGGGCGAAAATGTTCGGCAAGGTCGGGGTGGCACCCTGCGGGAATCGGGTGTACGGGCCCCCTGCGGAGACCAGCGGGACACTGCCCTTGGGGTCGACGCCATCCATGGCCAGCCGCCATCCGAACAGCCGGCCAACAGCTCGCAGCTGGACCGGCGGGGGTTCCATCAGATCGAAATTGCCGATCATGGCCACCGCCCAGGTGTTCTTGTTGAACCCACCGGTGTGCGAACCCTGTACGGGTCGGGTGATGCCTCCGAATCTGCCCTCGAAAACCTGGCCGTACTTGTCAACCAGCGCGTTGTAGGCGATGTCTGACCAGCGCAAGGTGCGGGTGTGATAGGCGTAGATCTCGCGCACGATCCGCGCCGAGTCTTCGGGTGCGTAATCGTTGTTGCCGGCGGTGTGGTGGACGATGCCCGCGCGTATCCCGTCGTCGTACACCGGCGCCCCTGTCCGCATGGACTCATCGGCACCCCAATCGGCGCGGCTGATGATGTTGGGCGTCTGGCCGGGCGCGTTTAGCGCCTGCAGCCAGGGAGGCTCGGCAGCTGCCCGCGACGGATTGATAAGCGCTGCCGCGGCTGTACCCGAAGCGAGGACAAGCGGTGTCGCCGCAAGGTATTTCAAGACATTCCGGCGGGAGACGGACCTGTGCGGTCCGCACCCGCATGCATGATGACGGCGGGGCGGCACGGCCCGATGTTACGCATGTGTCAGTTGTTACCAGTGTTCCGACACGATGGTTGGGCCGACAAATGCCGGGCCAGGCCTCCTGCAACGGCACCGCAGAGCCCGCAGGCATTTCTGCGGTGCCGTCTGTCGGCAGGACCTAGACGCCGGGAATTCCGGGGGCGCCCGCCGGGAGCGCCGCGGCGGCTGCCGGGACGGCCGAGGCGGCGGCGGCAGCGGCATCCGCTGCCGGGGCGCCCGCCGGTTTGACGGCCGACATGATCGCCGGCATCAACACACCCTTGAGCAGATCGATGGCCTGGCCGGCACCGAGCTGATTGGCGGCGCTGCTCAAGTCGCCGAGTAGCCCGGTGCTGCCGCCGGTGGCCGGGGCCGCCCCCAGCGACGGGTCACCGAGGATCGGGTAGCTGCCCGCCGCGGGATCCAAGCCGATGGGCGCCGAGATCGGCACCTCGCCAGGGGCGGGCAGGGCTGCCGCGCTGGAGATGGGCGACGTGAGCGCCGGATCGACACCGGCCGGCGGCGTGGTCAAACCCGGTGTGGTCGCGCCGGGAGCCTGCCCGGTGGGGCTGGTCAGAGCCGGATTCGTCAGAGCCGGGTTCGTCAGCGCCGGGTCAGTCAGGGCGGGACCGGTCGCGGTCGCCGACGGCAGGCTGGCGCCCGGAGCGGTCAGGCCCGGCGTGGTCAGCCCCGGCGTGGTCTGCCCCGGGGTGGTCAGACCCGGAGCGGTCAGCCCCGGCGTGGTCAGGCCTGGCGCGGTAAGGCCCGGGGTGGTGAGCCCCGGCGACGTGAGGGTCGCCGGTGTGGACGAGCCCGAGCCGGTGAGCAGACTCGTCGGCATCGGTGGCAGGTTGATTCCGAATTGCGAAAGGCCCTGCGACAGCGCCGACATCAGTTCGTTGGGCAGGTCGGTGACCATCGCGGCCTGGACGAACTGGCGGTGCTGCGTGGGCGGCTCGGTGCTATCGGACAGATCGGACACGGCGACTACTGCTGCTGGACTCGCGACTGCCAGGGCGGCGACCGCGCTCATGGCTGTGGAAAGCCTGCGTCGACGTCGGTTCGGCACGGAAGTCTCCTCAATATATGGACTACGTCTTGTAGGTGCTCTGGGATAACTCGGTCGGCAAGTGCCAACGTGATCGACGGTACTGGTGTGATTCGTGGGACAGAAGTGGCGATACGGAATTGTGAGCCGATCGCAATCTTCGGCCATCGTCGGATTCGGGTTGTGCCCTCGCCGTCGGATACCCTTGCTGCCGATGACCGCTCGTTTTGACCTCCTTGTTGTTGGTTCCGGATTCTTCGGTCTGACGATCGCCGAGCGCGTGGCGACGCAGCTGGACAAACGTGTGCTCGTAGTCGACCGGCGCCC
>JAJKIB010000205.1 GCA_021154745.1 Mycobacterium sp. | reverse complement strand
TCTCGATGACGAGCGGCAACGGGCCGGGTGCCCGTTTAGCATCAGGTGGGTAACCAGCCCCGCCACGACGCGACAGCCCCTTGCGAGTGGCCGGGCAGCGACAGAAAACCTCAAACAAAAGGTATCCATGCGCCCCTATCACGTGGCGATCGTCGGTTCAGGCCCCTCGGGTTACTTTGCCGCGGCCTCGCTTCTGAAGTTCGCCGACGCCACCGATGACGCTGACGTCCGCGTCGACATGCTGGAGATGCTGCCCACCCCGTGGGGGCTGGTGCGCTCGGGCGTTGCCCCGGATCATCCGAAGATCAAGTCGATCAGCGCCCAGTTCGAGAAGACCGCAATGGATCCGCGATTCCGGTTCTTCGGCAACATCGTGATCGGCGACCACCTGCAGGCCGCCGAGCTGGCCGAGCGTTATGACGCGGTGATCTACGCCGTCGGCGCGCAGTCCGACCGGTCGCTCGGCATACCCGGCGAGGACCTGCCCGGCAGCGTCGCGGCCGTCGACTTCGTCGGCTGGTACAACGCGCATCCGCACTTCGAGGAAATGGCACCCGACATTTCGAGCGGTCGCGCTGTTGTCGTGGGCAACGGCAACGTCGCGCTGGACGTGGCGCGCATCCTGGTCACCGATCCCGACGTGCTCGCCACCACCGACATCGCCGACCACGCGTTGCAGTCGCTGCACGACCGCGGGGTCGAAGAGGTGCTGATCGTCGGCAGGCGCGGACCTCTGCAGGCTCCGTTCACCACGCTGGAGCTACGCGAACTCGGCCAACTCGAGGGACTCGGCGATGTCGACGTGATCGTCGACCCGGCCGACTTCGCCGACATCTCCGACGAGGACGCCGAGGCCGCGGGCAAGACCGTCAAGAACAACATCAAGGTGCTGCGCGGTTACGCCGAACGCGAGCCCCGCGGCGCCAAGCGTCGCATCGTGTTCCGCTTCCGCACGTCACCGGTCGAGATCAAGGGCGAGGGTCGCGTCGAATCAATCGTGTTGGGCCGCAATCAATTGGTTGAGGAAAACGGCCGCATCGTCGCCAAGGACACTGGCGAGCGCGAAGAGGTGCCCGTCCAACTCGTCGTGCGCGCGGTCGGCTACCGCGGCGTACCGACGCCGGGCCTGCCGTTCGACGATCGCAGCGGCACGATTCCGCATACCAACGGCAGGATCGAGGGCCGTCGCAACGAGTACGTCGTCGGCTGGATCAAGCGTGGGCCCACGGGGGTGATCGGCAGCAATAAGAAGGACTCGCAGGAAACCGTCAACACGCTGATCTCTGACCTTTCGGGCGTGCACCTGGCGGATGTCGATGCGGACTATTCCGAGCAGCTCGTGGAGTGGCTGCTGGAGCGGCAGCCGAAGCTGATCACCGACGACCACTGGAAGCTGATCGACGAGCACGAACGCTCAGCCGGTGAGCCCCACGGCCGTCCGCGGGTCAAGGTGACCAGCGTCGCCGAGCTGCTGCGCATCGCCCACGGCTGAGCTACGGCGTCGCCTGTGGCGGCGCGAATGTCCATCTGTCTGGGTTGTTCGGTGCGTACATCACCGGGAACAGCGTGCCCATGGTCGGCCAGTCCCCGACGTCGACGGCGAGCTGCTGATACACGATGTGTTCGTTGACGGTGGGACCGTTGATCACACCGGTGATCGTGACGAGCTGTTCCCCGGTGGCGTCTGGCTTCGGGCTGACCCCGGTGACCAGCAGGTTGCCCTGAACCCAGTTCGCGCCGGCGCCGCGACGCCGCATGATCCGGGGCCCGGCAATCGCGACCAAGACCCCGATGAGCACGATGACCATCGCGAACTCCCACACACCGACATGGTAGGACTGCTCCCATGACGCCCCGAAGACGAGCGCGAGTGAGGATCGCAGCGAGGGACGAGCGAGGACCGGAGCGAGCGGGAGTCGAGGCATGAACACGGTCCGAGACGATGTGGCACTTGCACTGCGGCTGGCCGACCAAGCCGACACGCTGACGATGGAACGCTTCGGCGCGCTGGACCTACACGTCGATACCAAGCCGGACCTGACGCCGGTCACTGACGCGGACCGCTCGGTGGAAGGTGCGTTGCGCGACGCCCTGTCACAGCAGCGGCCCGATGATCCAGTGCTCGGTGAGGAGTTCGGCGGGACAACGACGTTCTCAGGCAGGCAATGGGTGATCGACCCGATCGACGGAACCAAGAACTTCGTTCGTCGCGTGCCGGTGTGGGCGACCTTGATCGCACTGCTGCACGACGGGATTCCGGTCGCCGGAGTCGTGAGTGCGCCTGCGCTGCAACGCCGTTGGTGGGCCGGCGCGGGCGAGGGCGCCTTCGCATCCTTCGCCGGCGGTCCACCACGTCGGGTCTCCGTGTCATCGGTGGCCGACCTCGAGTCGGCGAGCCTGTCCTTCTCCAGTCTTTCGGGATGGGCCAAGCTGGGCCTGCGCGACCGCTTCATCGAACTCACCGACGCGGTCTGGCGGGTACGCGCCTACGGCGACTTCCTGTCCTACTGCCTGCTCGCCGAAGGCGCCGTCGACATCGCCGCCGAGCCCGAGGTGTCCCCGTGGGACCTCGCCGCGCTCGACATCGTGGTGCGGGAGGCGGGCGGGGAATTCACCAATCTGGCCGGCACCCCAGGGCCGCACGGCGGCAGCGCCGTCGCGACCAACGGCCTACTGCACGAAGCGATTCTGAACAGGCTCAACGGCGGGTAGCCTGGCGGTCTGGGCTGCTCTAGGAACGTCATGACCCTCGACTCGTTTACCGTCCCCACCCGGCACTGGCACCGGCTCGATGACGACCGGATCCAATGCGACGTGTGCCCGCGGGCATGCAAGCTGCGCGAGGGCCAGCGCGGCCTGTGCTTCGTCCGAGCACGGCTCGACGACCAGATCGTGCTCACCAGCTACGGCCGCTCGAGTGGATTCTGCGTCGACCCGGTGGAGAAGAAACCGCTGAACCACTTCTTGCCCGGTTCAGCGGTGCTGTCGTTCGGCACGGCCGGCTGCAACCTCGCGTGCAAGTTCTGCCAGAACTGGGATATCTCCAAGTCGAGGGAGACTGACACGCTCGCCGACAGCGCTACGCCCGGCGACCTTGCCCGGGTCGCCGACGAAATGGGTTGTCGCAGCGTGGCTTTCACTTATAACGATCCGACGATCTTCTGGGAGTACGCGGCGGACGTCGCGGATGCTTGCCATGACCGAGGGATCAAAGCCATCTCGGTGACCGCGGGCTACATGTGTCCGAGCCCGCGTGCCGAGTTCTATCGGCACATCGATGCGGCCAACGTCGACCTGAAGGCGTTCACCGAGGAGTTCTATCACCGGGTCTGCGTCGGGCATCTGGCCGACGTGCTCGACACCCTCATGTACCTGCGGAACGAGACCGACGTGTGGGTGGAGATCACCACATTGCTCATTCCGGGGCAGAACGACAGCGATGCCGAGATCGCTGCCGAGTGCGCCTGGATCCGCGACAACCTCGGCGCCGACGTGCCATTGCATTTCACGGCGTTTCACCCCGACTACAAGATGTTGGACATCCCGCCGACGCCGCCCGAGACACTGTCGCGGGCTCGCCGGATCGGGCTGGCCGAAGGATTGCAGTTCGTCTATACCGGCAATGTTCACGACCGCGACGGTGACTCCACGCGCTGTCCCGGCTGCGGCGAGGCCGTGGTGGTTCGCGACTGGTATGCAATGCGGCATTACGGCCTAACCGACTCTGGCCGCTGCCAGCGATGCGGCACGCAGTTGCCCGGCGTCTTCGACGGGCCCGTCGGAACCTGGGGTGCACGGCGACTGCCGGTCCTGATCAACTGACGCGGATGTGAATTGCATAACAACTTACTCAAGAGTCAGTTCGGATACCTTACTCTGGAGTCAGTTGCGTATTCGCGCACTTCCACGACCAAGCAAGGCAGCTGAATATGACCAACACCCTGCCGTCCAAGAAGCGCTCCGGTCGCGAGAGCGCCGTCGGCCTGCAGAAGCACAAAAGGACAGCGACCGATATCGGGTTGGCGCTGATCACGCCGATCGTCGGGCAGGAATTCCTGGACAGATACAACCTGCGCGACCCGCTCAACCGCGGCCTCAAGTACGGCGTGAAGCAGGTCTTCTCCGCAGCGGGCGCGGCTTCTCGTCAGTTCAAGCGGGTAGCCGGCGCCCCGGGTGGCCCGACCCGGCTGAAAAGGAGCGGCGCCGACTACTTTGACCTCACGCCCGACGACGAACAGAAGATGATCGTCGAGACCGTCAGCGAATTCGCCGAAGAGGTGATGCGTCCCGTCGCCCGGGAGGCCGACGAAGCGACGACATACCCGCAAGACCTCGTCACCAAGGCCGCCGAGCTGGGGATCACCGCGATCAATGTGCCCGAGGACTTCGAGGGCATCGCCGCACACCGGGCCGCGGTGACCAACGTGCTCGTCGCCGAGGCGCTGGCCTATGGCGACATGGGACTCGCGCTGCCAGTCCTGGCCCCCGCCGGCGTCGCATCGGCGCTGACCCACTGGGGCAGTGCCGACCAGCAGGCGACGTACCTGAGGGAGTTCGCCGGCGAGAACGTCCCGCAGGCCTGCGTTGCGATCGCCGAACCACAGCCACTCTTTGATCCGACCGCGTTGAAGACCACTGCGGTACGCACGCCCAGCGGCTACCGCCTCGAGGGTGTCAAGTCATTGGTCCCCGCGGCTGCGAACGCTGAATTGTTCATCGTGGCGGCACAACTCAACGGCAAGCCCGCGTTGTTCATCGTCGAATCCTCGGCGAAGGGCCTGAGCGTCACGCCCGACCCGAGCATGGGGATTCGTGCGGCGGCGCTTGGCCAGGTTGAACTTGACCGCGTCACTGTGCCGCTTGCTGCGCGCCTCGGCGAGGACGGCGCCAGCGAGCACGACTACTCGGAGGCCGTCGCGCTGTCACGGCTCGGCTGGGCGGCACTGGCAGTCGGTACGGCACACGCGGTGCTCGACTACGTGGTGCCCTATGTCAAGGAGCGCCATGCGTTCGGCGAGCCGATCGCCCACCGCCAGGCAGTGGCGTTCATGTGCGCCAACATCGCGATCGAATTCGACGGCCTGCGGCTGATCACGTGGCGCGGGGCTTCTCGCGCCGACCAGGGCCTGCCGTTCACCCGCGAGGCCGCCCTGGCCAAGCGGCTGGGAACCGACAAAGGCATGCAGATCGGCCTCGACGGCGTTCAGCTGCTCGGCGGCCACGGCTACACGAAGGAACACCCGGTCGAACGCTGGTACCGCGACCTGCGGGCCATTGGCGTTGCCGAGGGTGTCGTCGTCATCTAACGGAAAGTCGAGCCATGGCAATCAATCTGGAACTTCCGCGCAAGCTGCAAGCGGTGGTCGAGAAGGCGCACCAGGGCGCTGCCGAGATGCTGCGCCCGATCTCGCGTAAGTGGGACCTTCGCGAGCACGAGTACCCAGTCGAGCTGGACACGCTGGCGACGCTGTTCGAGGGCATCTCGGACGCAAAGGCTTTCGCGTTCGCCGGCGCCGAAGCGTTCCGGGACGGCGATGAGCCCAGGGACGCCAACCATAACGGCGGCAACATGTCGGCAGTGGTCAATGTGATGGAGATCAGTTGGGGCGATGTCGCATTGATGCTCTCGGTGCCGCGCCAGGGCCTCGGCAACGCCGCCATTTCAGGTGTGGCCACCGACGAACAGCTGGAGCACCTGGGCAAGAACGTCTGGGCAGCGATGGCGATCACCGAGCCGGGCTTCGGCTCCGACTCGGCGGCGGTGTCGACGACCGCCAAGCTGGACGGTGACGAGTACGTGATCAACGGCGAGAAGATCTTTGTCACGGCCGGATCCCGCGCCACCCACATCGTGGTGTGGGCGACGCTCGACAAATCGTTGGGCAGGGCCGCCATCAAATCGTTCATCGTGCCTCGCGAGTATCCAGGTGTGACGGTCGAACGCCTCGAGGACAAGCTCGGCATCAAGGCGTCCGACACCGCGGTGATCCGGTTCGACACTGTGCGGATCCCGAAGGAGAACCTACTCGGCAGCTCGGATATCCACGCGGAGAAGGGCTTTGCCGGGGTCATGGAGACCTTCGACAATACCCGCCCCATCGTCGCGGCGATGGCCGTCGGCATCGCCCGCGCCGCCCTCGAGGAACTGCGCAAAATCCTCACCGACGCGGGTGTGGCGATCTCCTACGACAAGCCCGCGCATGCGCAGAGCGCGCCTGCCGCGGAATTCCTCCGGATGGAAGCCGACTGGGAGGCCGCATACCTGTTGCTGGTGCGCTCGGCGTGGCAGGCGGACAACGACATTCCGAACTCCAAGGAAGCGTCGATGGGCAAGGCCAAGGCTGCTCGGGTGGCCAGCGACATTACCCTCAAAGCGGTCGAAATGGCCGGCACCACAGGCTATTCCGAGCAGACACTGCTCGAGAAGTGGGCACGCGACAGCAAGATCCTGGACATCTTCGAGGGGACTCAGCAGATTCAGCAGCTGGTGGTGGCTCGCCGGCTGCTGGGCCTGACATCCGCCGAACTCAAGTAGTCCAGCGCGCGCTCAGAACCCGCCTTTAACCGCGACTCGTGTGCGGCCGGTGACGCCGCCGCCAACGATGGTGCGCAGCGTGTCGGGCGCTTCGCGGATCGAGATGTCGTGCGTGATGTCGTCGAGGTGACGCGGCATCAGGTCGGTCGCAATCGACTGCCACAGGTCGCGGCGCTTATCGATCCGCAACAACACCGAATCGATGCCGGCCAGGGTGACACCGCGCAGGATGAAGGGCATCACCGTTGTCGGCAGCTCGGCCGACCGGGCCAGCCCCGAAATCGCCGCCACCCCACCGTAATTCAATATGCTAAGCGCATACGCCAGGGTATCGCCGCCGACGCTGTCGACCACCGCGGCATAGGCTGACTTACCAAGCGGCCGGACCTTCTCACCTTCGGCGGGCAGCCGGCCGATCACCTCGTATGCGCCGAGTCGCATCAGGTAGTCGTGCGCCTCGGTCTTACCGGTCGACGCGATCACCTCGTATCCGAGACCGGCCAACAGGTCGACGCTGACACTGCCAACTCCCCCGGTCGCACCGGTGACTAGAACCGGGCCGTCCTGTGGACGCACGCCGTGCGCACGAATTGCGTTGACGCTCATGGCCGCCGTGAACCCGGCGGTGCCGATGGCGGCCGCCTGAGCGGTCGTCAGGGCGTCGAGCTTGACCAGGTAGTCGGCCGGATAGCGCGCGGTGTCGGCATATCCGCCGTGGCGACCCGTCCCGATGTCGTATCCATGGGCGACAACGCGGTCCCCGACAGCGAAGTCGGCGGCTGTGCTGGCCATCACGGTGCCTGTCACGTCGATACCCGGGATGAGCGGATAGGACCGTGCCACACCACCCTTCGGCGTGATGGCAAGGGCGTCTTTGTAGTTGACGCCGGAGTATTCAACGGCGATTGTGACGTCACCCTCGGGCAGGAATGTCTCGTCGACAACCTCGTGTGCGAGTGCGATGGATCCTTCGGCGTCCTGGTGTGCGACCAAGGCATTGACTTCGACCATGCGGCTCAGTATTCACCAAGGAAATCTTTGACGGAGGACTGACGCTAACGGCTAGGAGGAAGCTTCACAGGATTTCTGGGTGGCGTGCGGTGACGGTAGCGATCGGCGCCCGAGTTGTCGGTGCTGGTGGTTAGCGTGGCAAGTATGAAGCAGGTGGTCAAGATGCGCATGCTGCCGACCCAGCAACAAGCCGTGGCACTCCAGGCCACCCTGGGCACATGCAACGAGGCCGCGTCGTGGCTGTCATCGGTGATGCACACCGCACGTATGCATCGCAAGCGTGATGCGCAAAAGCGTTTCTACACCGAGCTTAAGCAGCGGTTTGGGCTGTCAGCGCAACCGGCGATTCGGGTGATCGGCAAGGTCGCAGACGCCTACGCCACCCTGAAAGCCAACATCGAAGCCGGCAACTACGGCCCACCCGGTTCAGAGAAGCGAAAGAACGTACAAGACACACCGATTCGCTTCCGCGCGGATGGCGCGCAGCCGTTTGATGCGCGGTGCTTGTCCTGGCAGATCCCCGACCAAGTGGGCGCCCGGGAGTCCACGGTGTCGATCTGGACCACCGCTGGCCGGTGCAAAGGCGTGCGGATCCTCGCAGCACCGAACGATCTGCTGAAGTTGCGCACCTGCCCGCTCGGAGAGACGGACCTGATCTGCCGCGACGGAAAATGGTTCCTGCACGCGACCATCGAAACGCCCGAAGCCCCACAGGCCGATCCGGTCAACGGGTTCCTCGGCGTCGATATGGGCATCGTCAACATCGCCACCAGCAGCAACGGAGTCCGTGCAGCTGGGGCGCGGATGAACCGTTACCGCAAACGTCAGCAGCGGTTGCGGGCACGCTTGCAGGCCAAGAAGACGTCGTCGGCGCGGCGGCTGTTGAAGAAGCGGCGCCGCAAGGAAACCCGCTTCGCTGCCAACGTCAACCATCGAATTTCTAAACGCATCGTGGCCGAGGCTCAACGCACCGGGTGCGGTATCGCCGTCGAGCAATTGGGCGGGATCCGGGCGCGGGTACGGCTTCGTAAGCCCCAACGGGCCGCGGTGCATTCGTGGGCTTTCGCCCAACTCGGCGGGTTTATTGCCTACAAGGCGAAAGCTAGGGGGCTGGCATTCGTCGAGGTCGACCCCGCCTATACGTCGCAGGCCTGCAGCGCGTGCGGCTGGGTGGACAAACGTAACCGCCGCTCTCAAAGTAGGTTTGAGTGTGGCCGGTGTGGCTTCGTTGGGCACGCCGACCACAATGCAGCGATCAACATCGCCACCCGCGGTGTCGAGCGCAGGGGTGAAGTCATGCACCCACACGCAGCGTCTCCCCTAACAGCCAGTTAGGGCGGCAGCAGCAAGCCTATCGGCAGCTCGATGCGCATGGACCCCAACCACGAGCCCATGACCCCACGCGAAAGTCCCCGACTGGCGTGTCGGGGACCTTCGCGTAGTCGGTCGTCAGCCGAGGTACGAGATCAGGTCCGGCTTCATCTGCTGAAGCTGCGAACCCCAGTACTCCCAGCTGTGGGTGCCGCTGGGCGGGAAGTTGAACACTGCGTTGTGACCGCCCGCAGCGATGTAGTTGTCCTGGAAGGTGATGTTGGTGCGGATCGTCAGGCCCTCGAGGAACTGTGCGGGGATGTTCGCGCCACCCAGTTCATTGGGCGTGCCGTTGCCGCAGTACACCCAGAGCCGGGTGTTGTTGGCCACCAGCGCCGGGATCTGCACCATCGGGTCATTGCGCTTCCATGCCGGGTCCGTCTCGGCGGGACCCCACATCGGATCCGTCTTGTAGCCACCGGCGTCGCCCATCGCCATGTTGATCAATCCCGGCCACATGCCCTCCGAGGGATTGAGGAACGCCGACAACGAACCGGCGTAGATGAACTCGTCGGGATGGTAGATGGCGAACACCATCGCGGAGTTACCCGACATCGACAGACCGACCGCCGCGTTTCCGTTGGTGGACACGCCCTTGTTGGCCGCCAGCCACTGCGGCAGCTCGCCGGTCAGGAAGGTCTCCCACTTGTAGGTCTGGCAGCCGGCTTTGCCGCATGCCGGCTGGTACCAGTCGGTGTAGAAGCTGGACTGGCCGCCCACCGGCATCACGATCGACAGCGGGGTGTCCAGGAACCACTCGAACGCCTGGGTGTTGATGTCCCAGCCGTTGTAGTCGTCCTGGGCACGCAGGCCGTCGAGCAGATACACCGCATGGCCGCCGGTGCCCTTCTGGAACTGAATCTTGATGTCTCGGCCCATCGACGGCGACGGCACCATCAGGTACTCGACCGGTAGGCCCGGCCGGGAGAAGGCGCCCGCGGTGGCGGACTCCCCCGTTAGACCGACCACACCAGGTAGCAGGGCCGCCGCTATGGCTGCCACCGCAAACCGGCGCGCCCAATGGCCACGAATCTTGTCAACGAACCTCATAGAGCAATTCCATCCATCTTCCGGTTACGCCGTAACACAGCTTCCCCCGACGACTACAGACCGCCATTCGGCACCGCAGCACTTGCTTTACTGCGCTGTCGCGCCCGCTCGACTGAGCCCGGTGCGGCGGAAGAGCGGACCGAGAAAATTTCCAGTTGTGCGTGTGCAGTAAAACATGTGACCAGTACGCGAGGACACCCGACTGGCGTTCCCTGTCATTTACCTGTGACAAATACAACATGACGTCGGCGTTAGTTTCGGTGGTGCCGCGGGTCGTAGGCTGCCGCTCATGGGGAGTGCGAGCGCCACGACGAACACCCGGTTGTCGGTCGACGACTGGATCCAGGCCGGCTTCGCGATCCTGGCGGAAGAGGGCATCAAAGCACTGAAGATCGACCGGCTGTGCCGTCGCCTGTCGGTCACCAAGGGCAGCTTCTACTGGCATTTCACCGACATCGCGGGGTATCGCGCCGCGCTGGTCCAAGCGTGGGGCGAGTTGCGGGACGATGATCGCCGCCATTTCGGCGAGCTTGCCGAGCTTCCGCCGCGTGAACGGCTCTCGGAGATGATGTCGTCGCTGGTGAGCGCGCGGCACTGAACGCTGGAACGGGCGATGCGGGAGTGGGCCCGGACCGACGATGCCGCCGCAGCCAGCGTGCGCGCCGCCGATCAGCGGATCAAGCGCGACGTCGACGTGATCTGCGGCCATGTGGTTTTTGACTACGACACCAGCCGCGAACTCGCCGCAGCGCTCACACTGGGCATGAAGGTGCCACGGACCGCAATGGTGTGAGAGGACCCCCATGGCCGTCGAGCTACGTGACCACATCACCTACGCCTTTCAGAAACGGGTGGCCAACCCTCTGATGCGGCGACTTCCCATCCAGACGCTGCTGGAGACGACGGGGCGGAAGTCGGGTGAACCGCGGCGCACGCCCCTGGGCGGCAGGCGCGTCGGCGACCAGTTCTGGTTTGTCTCCGAATTCGGCGACAATTCGCAGTATGTGAAGAACATCAAGGCCAATCCCAACGTCCGCGTGAGACTGCACGGCCGATGGCACAACGGCATCGCCCATCTGGTGCCGGACGACGACCCGCGCGCCCGACTGCGGGAGTTGCCGCAGTTGAACAGCTTCGCCGTGCGCAGCTTCGGCACGAACCTACGCACGATCCGAGTCGATTTCACCGATTGACGCCGGCACTAAAGTAAAACTAATATCACTTTTAGTTTGATCGCTGTTGTCTCTCATCCCGCCCCTCACAGTCGATGGAGCCACCATGGAATCCTTTGTCCACCTGCGAAAAGGGCGTACCCCCAAGCGTCTGCACGCCGACCTGGACGGCCTGAAGGACGACGAACTCGGCCGCGGCGGATTCACCGGCCGCACCGCGAACATGTATCGCCGCCACGACCCGACCGCCTACCGTGCTTCCGGTCCGCTGCGGCCGATCGACGTGTTGTCCACCGAGCTCAAACCCGGCGACGCCACCGACGCGGCTGGCGGGCCGCTGCTGCTGTTCTCAAACCCCGACTGCCGGATCTTTTTCAGCCGGCGCAGCGAGGCGATGCCGTTCTACACCCGTCACGTCGACGGCGATCTGCTGTGCTTCGTACACGCCGGCGCGGGCCTGCTGGAAACCGAGTTCGGCCCATTGCGCTACCGGATGGGCGACTGGGTGTACCTGCCCAAGGCCTGCACCTGGCGTCAGGTGCCCGACACCGAGACCACACTGCTGATGGTGGAAGCCACCGACGAGTTCCGCGTGCCGCCACCGGGACAGCTCGGACGCCACTTCCCGTTCGACCCATCGCAGGCCACCATCCCCGAGCCGGCGCCCATCGACAATGGCGTAGGCCCGCATATCAATGGGCAGTACGAGGTCAGACTGATGCATGACGGTGGCCCGACAACGCTTTACTACCAACACAATCCAATCGATGTCGAGGGCTGGCGCGGCGACAACTTCGCGTTCACCTTCAATATCGCCGATTACAACGTGGTGACCTCCGACAGCGTGCACCTGCCGCCGACAGTGCACCTGTTCATGCAGGCCACCGGCGTCTACGTGATGAACTTTCTGCCCAAACCCGCCGAGAGCGTGCCCGGCACCGAACGCACGCCCTGGTATCACCGCAACGTCGACTACGACGAGATCGCCTTCTTCCACGGCGGATCGCTCTACGGCATCCCAATGCCGCCGGGGCTCATTTCCCATGCGCCGCAAGGTGTTCACCACGGCGCGCCTGAGAAGGCGCGCGAGCGTGCGCGGCGCAAGTTCGGCGAGTACGACAAGGTCGACTGGTCGGTGATCGCCATCGACACGCGCCGCAGGCTCACTCCGTCCGCCGAAGTCCTGGCTAACGATTTGGGGCAACACTGATGACGCAGACGACCGAAGCGCCGGTTCGCTACGAGTACGACCGCATCCCGTATCTGGTTGCATATCAGAACAATTCGGCGGTTCGCGACGTCTACGGCGGCGTAGCCGAGCTGGTCGTGCTGGAGAGTTACCTGCTCAAGCCGAAAACCAAACCGTCGGACACCGTTCTGGTGTTCATGCATCCGATCGGCGGCGGTGCCTACCTTCCGATGATCAACGCGCTCGCCCGCGCGGGCCATCACGTCATCTACTGCAACAGCCGGTTCCGCGGAACGGATTCCGCGTTGTTGATGGAGAAGGTCGTCGAAGACCTCGGCGAGTGCATCAAGGATGCGAAAAACCGGCTCGGCTACGAAAAGGTGGTGCTGGCCGGATGGAGCGGCGGCGGTTCACTCTCAGTCTTCTACCAGCAGCAGGCTCAGCATCCGACGGTCACCGCCAGCCCGTCCGGGGACGGTCCCGACCTGACGAAGCTCGGCCTGATCCCCGCTGACGGCATCATGCTGTTGGCCGCCCACGTCAGCCGCCACGGCACGATGACCGAGTGGCTGGATGCGTCGATCCTCGACGAGGCCGACCCGGCCAAGCGCGATCCCGAGTTGGACCTCTACGACCCGGACAACCCCAACCAGCCGCCGTGCACGGCCGAGTTCCTGGCCCGCTATCGGGCGGCGCAGATCGCCCGCAATCGGCGAATCACCAAGTGGGTCAAGGAGAAACTCGCCGAACTCAAGGCAGCAGGCCGACCCGACGATGAGTTCGGGTTCGTCGTGCACGGCACCATGGCCGATCCCCGCTGGCTTGACACAGGCGTCGATCCCAACGAACGCACTCCGGGAACCTGTTATCTGGGCGATCCTCAGGTGGTGAACAACAGCCCGGTCGGCCTCGCCCGGTTCTGCACGCTGCGCAGCTGGCTGTCCCAGTGGAGCTACGACGACGCCAACGGTGACGCTGTGCAGTGCGGACCCGATATCGCAGTGCCTGCGCTGGTGATCGGCAATCTGGCCGACAACGCCTGCACACCCAGCCACACGCACCGGCTGTTCGAGGCGATCGGGCATCCTGATAAGGAGATGCACGAGATCCCCGGCGCCAATCACTATTACTCCGGGCCCGACCAGCGCGACAAGCTGCGGCAGGCCGTCGGCATCTGCACGGACTGGCTGCATCGGCACGGACTTTCGCTATGACCGTCACCGGACCGCTGGACGGCATCCGCGTGATCGAGGTCGGCACGCTGATCTCGGGACCGTTTGCCGGGCGGCTGCTCGGCGACATGGGCGCCGAGGTCATCAAGATCGAACCGCCCGGGACGCCCGATCCGTTGCGAACATGGGGACAGGCCGAGCTCGACGGTCATCACTTCTTCTGGACGGTGCACGCGCGCAACAAGAAAGCCGTGACGCTGAACCTGCGGGAGGGTGCCGGGCGCGAGCTGTTTCTGGACCTTGTCGAGCGCTCCGACATCATCGTGGAGAACTTCCGGCCCGGCACGCTGGAGAAGTGGAATCTCGGTTACGACATACTGCGGGAACGCAATCGCGGCATCATCTTGGTCCGTGTGTCGGGCTACGGCCAGACAGGGCCCGAGGCGCGCAAGGCCGGCTACGCGTCGGTCGCCGAGGCGGCCAGTGGGCTGCGGCACATGAACGGTTTCCCGGGTGGGCCCCCGCCCCGCCTGGCCCTCTCGCTCGGCGACAGCCTGGCCGGCATGTTCGCCGCCCAGGGTGCGCTTGCTGCGCTGTACCGGCGCACGGTCACCGGCGACGGTCAGGTGGTCGACGCCGCGCTGACCGAATCCTGTTTGGCTGTCCAGGAATCCACGATCCCCGACTACGACGTCGGCGGCGTGGTACGTGGCCCGTCGGGCACCCGCCTGGAAGGCATTGCTCCGTCGAACATCTATCCGACCGCCGATGGCACTTGGGTGGTCATCGCCGCCAATCAGGACACGGTCTTCCGCAGGCTGTGCGCCGCGATGGACCAGCCGGAGCTCGCAACCGACGACCGGTTCGCCAACCACGTTGCGCGGGGCCGTAATCAGGACGAGCTGGACAAGATCATCGCCGCTTGGGCCGCCGAGCGGCAGCCCGCCGACATCATCGCCACGCTGGGCTCGGCCGGGGTGATCAGCGGACCGATCAACACCGTCGCCGAGGTGGTCGAGGACCCGCAGCTGCAGTCGCGCGGGATGATCGCCGATCACTGGGACGAGCGCATCCAGCGCAACGTCAAGGGCCCCGGTGTGGTGCCGGTGCTCTCGGAGACGCCGGGGACGATCCGCAACGCCGGCCCGGCGCGACCGGGTCAGCACAACGACGAGATCTACCGCGGACTACTCGGCCGCACCGACGAAGAGATCGCGGCGCTGCGGGCGGAAGGCGTGCTATGACCGACTTACCCGCACACGTCGACATTCGCGACGTCTCGCTGCGCGACGGGCTGCAGATCGAAGATCCGATTCCGTTGTCCGCCAAGCTCGAACTGCTCGCCGCCGTGGCGGCCACTGGCGTGCGCGAGATGGAGGCGACGGCGTTCGTCTCGCCATCGAAGGTGCCCGCGCTGGCCGACGCCGCCGAGCTCGCCTCGGAACTGCATCAATTTGACGGCATTGAGTTCTCCGCGCTGGTCGCCAGCCCCAACGGCGCCAAGCGCGCGATCGCCGCGGGCCTGGGATCGATCGAGTACGTGGTCTCGGCGGCCGACGGGCACAGCCGCGCCAACGTCGGACGTTCGACGGCTGAGGCCACCGCGCAGATTCCCGAGATCGTCGCCATCGCCCACGACACTGGGGCCTCGGTCGAGGTCATCGTCGCCACCGCGTGGGACTGCCCGTTCGACGGCCCCACACCGGCCAAGCGTGTGATCGACGTCGTGACCGCGGCGTGCGACGCTGGCGTCGACCGGCTGGCGATCGCCGACACCATCGGCACCACGACACCGCGGCGGGTCAGCGATCTGATCGCGCGGATCCGCCCGCTGATCGGCGACATCCCGCTGGGCGCGCACTTTCACAACACCCGTGGGGCCGGGCTCGCCAGCGCGTACGCAGCCGTGACTTCCGGCGTCACGCGACTGGACGCCTCGGCCGGAGGCCTCGGCGGCTGCCCGTTCGCGCCCGGTGCGAGCGGCAACATCGCCACCGAGGATCTTGTCTACCTATTGCGGGACAGCGGAATCCACGTCGACGTCGACCTGCAGGCCGCCATCGCCACGGCGGAAGTGGCGCAGCGCGTCGTCGGCCACGAGCTGCCGAGCTCGTTGCTGCGCGCCGGCGACCGTGTCCTCGGCCGATAGCCCATGCCTGTCGAGACGCTCAGTGCCAAGGGTCGCCAGACCCGGGAAGCCATCGAGCAGGCGGCCCGGAAGCTATTCGCCGAGCGCGGCTTTCACGGCACCACCTTGGCCGACATCACATCGGCGGCGGGCAAGTCGCCCGCGGTGTTCTACCGCTACTTCGCCGACAAGGAGGACCTGCTCGCCGCGCTGGCCGAGTCGTTCCTGCATGACATCGTGGCGCCGTCCTGGGCGAGCCTTCACCTTCCGGATTCGCCGGATGACGACGCGTTCTTCTCCGCCGTCGTCACCGGCTACTGGAATATGTTCAAACAGAACATCGGCATCATGATCGCCGTCGCGCAGCTGGCCGCCACCCAGCCACGATTCGCCGCCGTGCAGAACGAGTTTCGCCGCTTCGGCATCGACATCGTCGCGGCGTCGGTGCGGCGGGCCCAGGAGCAGGGATACGGCGCCGAGCTCGATCCCCAGCACACCGCGGCGGCGATCGCGCTGCTGTTCGAGAACTTCACCACCGTCTTCGTCGGCACGTCCGGGCTGGGACTCGAGATCAGCGACGAGGACGCCATCACCACGCTCTCGAGGATTTGGAAGAAGACGCTGTACGGGTTCTGACACAGAGGAGATCACCGTGGATTTCACCCTCCCAGACCATCTTCCGGGAGTGCTCACCGAAATGGACGCGTTCATCGAGGCCGAGATCAAACCGCTGGAACGCGAGAATATGCAGTATTTCGATCAGCGTCGCGAGAACGCCCGCACGGACTGGGACAACGGTGGCATCCCCAGACGCGAGTGGGAGGACCTACTCGGTGAGATGCGGAAGCGCGCCGACAAAGCGGGCTGGCTGCGTTACGGCTTGCCGTCACAGTTCGGTGGCCGCGACGGCACCAATATCGATATGGCGGTGATTCGGGAACACCTGGCACACAAGGGCCTTGGGCTGCACAACGACCTGCAGGACGAGTCGTCGATCGTCGGCAACTTCCCGCAGGTCATCATGATGGACCGGTTCGGCACCGAGGAACAGAAGGCCCAGTGGACCGAGGCGCTGATCACCGGTGAACGGTCGATGGCGTTCGGCCTGACCGAACCGAATCACGGGTCGGATGCGACCTGGCTGGAGACCCGCGCCGTACAGGACGGCGACGGTTGGGTCATCAACGGCGCCAAGCGGTTCAACACCGGCGTGCACCGGGCCACCCACGACCTGATCTTCGCCCGCACGTCGGGAGAGCCGGGGCAGGCCAGCGGCATCACCGCGTTTCTGGTGCCCACCGACACGCCTGGCTTCACGGTGCCGTACTACTGGTGGACGTTCAACATGCCCACCGACCACGGCGAGGTCGAGCTCAAGGATGTCCGGGTGCCGGGTGAAGCGGTGCTTGGCGCAGTGGACCGCGGCCTCGAGGTCGGCCAAACCTTCCTGCACGAGAACAGGATTCGTCAGGCTGCCAGCAGCCTGGGCGCCGCGCAGTACTGCATCGACCGTGCGGTCGCCTACGCGAACGACCGCACGGTGTTCGGCAAGCCGCTGGCTGTCAATCAGGCGGTGCAGTGGCCGTTGGTGGAACTGCAGACCGAGGCGCAGATGGTGCGGCTGCTGGTGTACTACGCGGCGACCCAACTCGACGGCAACCACCACATGCAGGTCTCCGACAAGGTGTCGATGGCCAACTACCGCGCCAACCGGCTGGTGTGCGAGGCGGCCGACCGGGCCATGCAGGTGTTCGGCGGCGTCGGCTACAGCAGGCACGAGCCTTTCGAGCACATCTATCGTCATCACCGCCGCTACCGCATCACCGAAGGCGCCGAGGAGATCCAGATCCGCCGGGTGGCCCAGCGACTCTTCGGATTCGGACGTAAGTGACCGAACCGCTGAGCGCTGCACTCGCCAAGGTGCTCCAGCCGGTCATCGGAGACGTGAGCATCGAGAACCTGCGGGCGCTCACCGGAGGGGCCAGCCGCACCACATGGGCATTCGATGCGGCCATCGCCGACCAGCGCCGTGCCCTGATCCTGCGCACAGGTCCGCCCGACGACGTCCATGCCGGGATGGAACTGGAGGCCGCGGTCCAGCAGCGCGCAGCCGCCGCGGGCGCGCCCGTCCCGCACATCCTGGCGGCGGACAATTCGCCCGCCGCACTGGGTAATCCGTACCTCATCTGCGACGCCATCGGCGGCGAAACGATCGTCAGGAGGATCCACCGTGCCCTCGACGAGGTCGGGCGCGAACGGCTGCTGCAGCAGTGCGCGCAGGCGCTGGCAGCCATCCATCGCGCAGACCCGGATGCGCTGGGTCTCACCGACGTCGACCAGCTCACCGAGTGGCGGCACCGGCTCGACGACATAGGCGACACCACCGCCACCTTCGAGTGGGCGTTTCGCTGGCTGGACGGGCACCGGCCGGCGCCGTCGCCGCCGCGCCTGGTGCATGGCGATTTCCGGATGGGAAACCTGATCGTCGACGAATCCGGTCTGGCTGCCGTGCTCGACTGGGAACTGGTCCACATCGGCGAGGTGTACGAGGACCTTGCCTGGTTCTGCATCCGGGCCTGGCGCTTCGGCGCGCCCGAGTATCTCGGCGCAGGCGGGCTGGGCAGTGTCGAAAGCTTCCTGTCGGCCTATGAAGCCGCCGCGGGCGAGCCCCTCGACCGCGACACCTTTCGGTGGTGGCTGACACTGGCCACGCTGCGGTGGGGCGTCATCTGCCGCTTCCAGGCCGAGCGGCATCTATCCGGGCACACACCGTCGGTGGAGCTGGCCGCGATCGGGCGTCGCGTCAGCGAAACCGAGTGGGATGTGCTGGATCTGCTGGAGGGAGGCGGCCCGAAGTGAGCTGGCTGTATGGACGGCCGACCGCGGTCGAACTCGTCGCCGCGGTTGCCGACTTCCTCGACAACGACGTGCGCTCCTCAACTGAAGGGCAGGTCAACTTCCATGCCCGCGTCGCAGCCAATGCACTGCGCATCGTCGAGCGGGAGTTGACCGACGACTCAGCCGGTGAGGTCATCAACCGGCTGGCCGAGCTCGGGTTCGCCGACGAAGCGCAACTGGCGGCGGCCATCCGCGCCGGGACACTCGACGACCGCGCGGGCGACGTGCTGCCGATCCTGCGCACACTTGTCTGCCACCGGCTGGCCGTCGCGCACCCCGGTTATGACGACGTCGGGCCTGACAGCTCCTGAAGTACCCGCAGAAAAGTGGCACGATCGCTGGCCGAAAGCGTCCCGAGCCAGCGCTCCTCACCGCGCTGAATCGCGGTCTGCGTGGCCTCCTTCACCCTGCGCCCCTCTTTGGTGATGGCCAGTAACCGCGCCCGCCGGTCCTCGGGGTCTGCCACGCGCTCGATCAACCCGTTCTGCTGGAGCTCGTCGAGGATGGCGATGATGCGTGTCTTATCCGCGCCGATCGCTTCCGCGAGGGCCGCCTGTGTGCGAATCGCCGACCGATCGAGGGCGACAAGCACGCTGTAGCCCCACATCGACAGGCCGTGGGCCTCCAGCACCGGAAGTTCGGCGGCGATCAGGTCGCGAACCAACGGCGCGAGCATGGCGGCGAGGTCGGGCCGCTTGCGCCGTGGGGTCACACGGGGATACTAAACATTGACCGATAGTAAGCTTCTGCATATGATCTACTCATGCTTACTAATCAGGATATCCGATCCTTCCATCGCGCCGCCGTGTTGGCGTCCGTCAACATCGTCAATACCGTCAGGCCGAAAGACCTGCATCGCTCGACGCCCTGCGACGGCTGGGACCTGTCCCAGCTGCTGGCGCACATGACCGTTCAGCACCGCGGATTCGCTGCGGCGGCCCGCGGTGACGGCGCCGATCCCGCCCGCTGGGACACCGCCACCGTGGCCGATGCGGTGGCGAAAGATCCCGCAGGCGCGTATGCGGCGGCCGCGGCCGACGTGCTCGCCGCCTTCGCCGACGACGGCGTGCTCGACGCGTCGTTCGCCCTTCCCGAATTCGGTCCCGGTGCCGTGTTCCCGGGATCGCAGGCGATTGGCTTCCACTTCGTCGACTACGTCGTGCACGGCTGGGACGTGGCGCGAGCCATCGATGCACCGTTCACGCTGCCCGACGAGGTGATCGCCGAGGTCCTGCCGCTGGTCTTCGCCGTTCCCGACGGCGACTTCCGAGCCGCATCCGGTTCCCCGTTCGCCACGGCCATCGCGGCCGGCGACGAAGTCAGCGACCTCGACCGCATCCTGCTCCACCTCGGCCGGTCGCCCGCCTGGCGTCCTTAGACCCGCCGGGCGCGAACCAGCCACGCGGGCTCGTCGACGCGACTGCCCACGGGCAGACCGATCGCATCGGCCTGCCCTTCCTGCACGACACCGCGGTACGTCGTGGTGTCCAGCGCATCGAGCACCCAGTCGTCGCCGAAGGCATCGCGGATGTCTGACTCGCTGACCTGCGGGCCGAACCCGCGGCCGGCGTCGGACAGGGCCAGCACATGCACTATCCCGCCCGGCCTGACCGCGGCATGCAGGCTGCTCACGTACCGCGAGCGGTCGGCGTCGTCGAAGATGTGAAACAGCGCGCTGTCAACGATCGTCTGGTAGCCGGCCTCACCGAGGTTCATCGCGTCAGCCACCTCGAAGCGCGCGTCGACGCCCTTCTCCGCGGCATTTGCGCAGGCCTGTTCAATCGCGTTGGGTGCGAAGTCGATGCCGACCACGTCGTACCCCAAGCGGGTGAGCAGGATCGTGTGTTCGCCGGTCCCGCAACCGACGTCGAGGACCTTGCTGTGAATCCGGCCGGCCCGTTCCAGCTCGACGATTGCGGGCTGCGGCTCGCCGATCACCCACGGCGCCGAGCGGGACCGGTATGCGTCGTCGAAGCGGTCGATGGATGGTGTGGTCTCCATGCAGTGCAGTGTTCTACCTGAACCCGACTTGAGGTCAAGGCCGGGCGATACTCTGACCGCATGTCTGTGACCGACGCCCAGGCCATCGCCGATGTGGCCGACCGCCTGTTCGAGGCGATCGAGCAGAGCGATATCGCGATGGTCGAGCAACTGTGGAACTCCGACGTCGTTGTGTGGAAGGTTGCTGACCGCGACCGCGACATGGAGCGTGCGCTGCGGGTCATCGCCTGGTTCGTCAACACGACCATCGACCGCCGCTATGAGATCCTCGACCGCCAGTATTTCGACGGCGGATTCGTGCAGCAACACATCTTGCATGCCAACGGACGCAACGGCGGATCGATCTCGATGCGGGTCTGCATCGTGATCAAGTTGGGTGCAGACGGGCTGATCAGCCGCATCGACGAGTACTTCGATCCAGCAGAGATGGCCCCATTGCTGGAGTCGGCAGATTCACCGCGGAGGTGACATGGCAAGTGCGCAAGAGCTTCTGAGCAATCCCGCATCCGTCGGCGTCTGGAACGTCGATCCGCAGCGGTCGGCGATCGCGTTCAAGGCCAAGTCGATGTGGGGTCTCGTCGCGGTGAAGGGCCGTTTCACAGAGTTCGGCGGCGACGGCCAAATCACGGATACCCAAACGATTTTCGGCCGCATCGACATCCGGGCCGCATCAGTGGACACCAAGATACGCAAGCGCGACGAGCACCTGCGCTCGGCGGACTTCTTCGAAGTAGAGAAGTTTCCCGAAATCAGCGTGGTGGTCACAGGAGCCGAAGCCATCGACGGCGACACCGTCGACCTGCGGGCACAACTCACCGTCAAAGGCACGAGCGCACCGTTGCCGCTGCGGACCAAAGTCGCGGTGCTCGACCATGGCGCAGTGCGTGTGCGCGCGCAGGTCACCATCGACCGCAACGACTTCGGCGTCGACGGCAACGTGGTCGGGATGGTCACCGACAAGGCGACGATTTCCTGCGACGTCGTGTTCCGCAGAGCGGGCTAGCCGTACGATCGGCCGCATGGCGGATAGTGCACTGCGGATCCTGGTCTACAGCGACAACCCGAGGACTCGCGAGCAGGTGCAGCTGGCGTTGGGCAAGCGAGTGCACCCCGACCTTCCGGAGCTGACCTACGTCGAGGTGGCCACGCCGCCGATGGTGATCAGGCAGATGGACGAAGGTGGGTTCGATCTGGTCATCCTGGACGGGGAGGCCGTTCCTGCCGGCGGCATGGGGATCGCGAAACAGCTCAAGGACGAGATAGCCGATTGCCCGCCCATCGTGGTGCTGACCGGACGCGCCGACGACAAGTGGCTGGCCAACTGGTCACGCGCCGAGGCCGCGGTTCCCCACCCGATCGACCCGATCCGTTTGGGTGACGCCGTGGTATCGCTCCTGCGCACTGCCGTGCAGTAGTCACGGAACCAATCACCCTGCTGCCCTTGCTTTTTCGAGGCACGACAACATCGCTGCAGGCAGCTAATAGCGACTCTAACCAAAATGCGTGGCACCCGTAAAAAAGCTCGCTAGGGTGTGGGTAAGCTCACATCGACAGCCCACGAGGGAGCGCTTGTTCGGCATGAACTTGTACACGCCAATTCTGGTACTCGGCGCGATCGCGGCTGCGTTTGCCGTCGGGTCGGTCGGCATTGCGTTGCTGACCGGTCCGCGCCGGTACAACCGGTCGAAGATGGAAGCCTATGAATGCGGCATCGAGCCGGTGCCGCAGTTGGCCTCTGCACATGCGGCGGGCCAGCGGTTTCCGATCAAGTACTACCTGACCGCGATGTTGTTCATCGTGTTCGACATTGAAATCGTGTTCCTGTACCCGTGGGCGGTGGCGTTCGACAGCCTGGGCATGTTCGCGCTGGTAGAGATGCTTCTATTCATGGTGGTGGTGTTCGTGGCCTACGCCTACGTGTGGCGTCGAGGAGGCCTAAATTGGGACTAGAAGAACGGCTGCCCGGCGGAATCCTGCTGTCCACCGTCGAGAAGGTGGCCGGCTACGTCCGTAAGGGCTCGCTGTGGCCTGCAACGTTCGGCCTGGCCTGCTGCGCCATCGAGATGATGGCCACCGCGGGACCGCGCTTCGACATCGCCCGGTTCGGGATGGAGCGGTTTTCTGCGACGCCGCGTCAGGCCGACCTGATGATCGTCGCGGGACGCGTCAGCCAGAAGATGGCGCCGGTGCTGCGGCAGATCTATGACCAGATGGCCGAACCCAAGTGGGTGCTGGCGATGGGTGTGTGCGCCTCGTCAGGCGGCATGTTCAATAACTACGCGATCGTGCAAGGTGTCGATCACGTGGTGCCGGTCGACATCTACCTGCCCGGCTGCCCACCGCGGCCGGAGATGCTGCTGCACGCAATCATCAAGCTGCACGAGAAGATTCAAGAGATGCCGCTCGGCGTGAACCGCGAAGAAGCGATCCGCGAAGCGGAGCAGGCGGCGCTGTCCATCACGCCGACCATCGAGCTCAAGGGTTTGCTGCGGTGACCGGCTCCCCGAATGCCAACGGCGACCGCGAGGTCATCGGTGTGCGCCGCGGAATGTTCGGCGTCCGCGACACCGGCGACACCTCGGGCTACGGCCGGCTGGTTCGTCCGGTCACGCTGGCAGGCAGCTCACCGCGGCCCTATGGCGGTTATTTTGACGACGTCGTCGACGCCTTGAGCGCAGCCATTGGTCAGGACGCGTTCGACGCATCCATTGAGCGCGTGATCGTCTACCGAGACGAGTTGACGCTGGAAGTGGAGCGCAGTCAGCTGCTGACGGTGGCGCAGGCCCTGCGTGATGATCCGGCCCTGCGCTTCGAGCTGTGCCTGGGTGTGTCGGGCGTGCACTACCCCAACGAGACCGGCCGTGAACTGCACGCCGTCTATCCCCTGATGTCGATCACCCATAACCGCCGGATCCGTGTGGAAGTCGCGGCAGCGGACGCGGATCCGCACATCCCGTCGCTGTTCGGCGTCTACCCGGCGACCGACTGGCACGAACGCGAGACCTACGACTTCTTCGGCATCGTCTTCGACGGCCATCCTGCCCTCACCCGCAT
>JAJKIB010000204.1 GCA_021154745.1 Mycobacterium sp. | reverse complement strand
GAGATGATGGGCCGCACCGTTGGCGCGAGCCGCGGCAAGGGCGGGACGATGCACATCGCCAAGCCGGAAGTGGGCGTGATGCTCTCCACCGGGATCGTCGGCGCCGGCCCGCCGGTGGGCATCGGCCTGGCGATGGCGGCCAAGCGCAAGGGGCTCGATCGGGTCACCGTGGTGAGCTTCGGGGACGGTGCGACCAACACCGGGTCGTTCCACGAGGCGGCGAACATGGCTGCGCTCTGGGACCTGCCGGTCGTCTTCGTGTGTCAGAACAACCAGTACGCGGAGATGACGCCGACCGTGGACACGATGAAGCTCGAGAAGGTCGCCGATCGGGCGGCCGGCTACGGCATGCCGGGTGTCCGCGTCGACGGCAACGACCCGCTGGCCGTTGCGACGGCACTTGACGAGGCCCTTGGCCGGGCACGCCGCGGGGACGGCCCCAGTTTCCTCGAGTGCGTGACGTTCCGCTTCCGCGGTCACTATTTCGGCGACCGGATGCGCTACATCCCGAAAGAGCAACTGGCAGAAGCGATGGCCGCCGATCCCGTGCCGCGCTTCCGAAGGCAGCTCATCGATGGCGGCGTCTGCACCGACGACGAGCTGAGCGGGATCGACGAAGGTGCGCTCACCGCTGTGGAAATGGCGCTGAAGGCGGTTATGAGCGCCGAGGCCCCGTCGATCGAGGAGCTCGACCGAGACGTGTACGCGACCCCGATCTCCTACCCGGTCTGAGGACGGCGCACATGGACGAGATAGAGATGACGATGCGCGAGGCGCTGAACCTCGCCCTCGATCAGGCTCTGCAGGCCGACGAGCGGGTGTTCCTGCTCGGCGAGGACATTGCCGATCCGGGCGCATCCGGCCCGACCGCGGGGCTGTCGACGAAGTACGGCAACGACCGCGTGCTGGACACACCGATCTCGGAGGCCGCGATCGTCGGTGCCGCCGTCGGCGCTGCGATCGACGGCCTGCTGCCGGTCGCCGAGATCATGATCATGGACTTCATCGGCATCGCCGCGGACCAGCTCATCAACAACGCCGCCAAGCTGCGCTTCATGACCGCAGGCCGCACGACGGCGCCGATCACGGTCCGCACTCAGGTGTACGGCGGGCTAGCCACCGGTGCGACGCATTCGCAGACACTCGAGGCCTGGTTCATGCACATTCCAGGGATGAAGGTCATCGTGCCGTCCACCCCGCGCGACGGCAAGGGCCTGCTCACGTCGGCGATCTTTGACGAGGATCCCTGCCTGTTCGTCGAGACGATCCGCCTGCAGGGCCAAAAAGGCCGAGTGCCAACCGATCCCGGCTTCGCGATTCCGCTTGGACAGGCCGACATCAAGCGGGTGGGAACCGACGTCACGTTGATCAGCTACGGCCGCAGCGTGGTCGAGTCGCTCGCGGCCGCGAGCGCGCTGCAGGAGCAGGGGGTCAGCGCGGAAGTCGTCGATCTGCGCACACTGGTGCCGCTCGACGTCGAGACCATGGTCGACTCGGTGCGGCGCACACGCCGGGCCGTGGTGGTGCATGACGCGGTCCAATTCGCCGGCCCAGGAGCCGAAATCGTGGCGACGCTGCAGTCGGAGTGCTTCAGCGAGCTAGCCGCACCGATCGAACGCGTCGGAGCGCGGTTCGTCCCGACCCCCGCCGCACCGGCGCTCGAGGCGCAGATCTACCCGTCGTCGGCGCGCATCATCGAGGCCGCCCAACGAACGTTGCACCAGTCCGCGGCGAGCGCCCGTGGGTGACTTCCTTATTCGCATCCCGCGGGTCTCGGTCGCGGTCTCCGAAGCCGAGGTCGTCGAGTTGCTCGTGGCGGATGGTCAGCATGTCGACGCGGGCACGCCAATTTACGTGATCGCAACGGAGAAAGTGGAACAGGAGATCGAGGCCGGTGCGTCGGGCACCGTCCAATGGACCGGCGAAGTCGGCACGGTTTATGACATCGGTGCCGAGATCGGCGTCATCAAGGCATAGGAGACACCATGGATTTGAATGAGACTCGCGAGCGGACCATCTACGAAAAGAGCGGACCGATCGCACGCGTCACACTGAACTGGCCCGAGAAGGCGAACGCTCAGGACCAGAAGCTTGTCGAGGAGGTCGATGCTGCGCTGGCCGATGCGGACCGCGACTACGACATCAAGGTCCTGGTTCTGAAGGCCAACGGCAAGGGTTTCTGCTCAGGACACGCGATCGGCAACAACGCCGTCGACTACCCGGAGTTCGTCGAGGGTTTCAAACACACGGGGACGCCGTGGAAGCCGCAGACCGACCTGTTCGTCAAGCCGATCTTCAACCTATGGGAGTTCTCCAAGCCGACCATCGCGCAGGTGCACGGCTACTGCGTCGGTGGCGGAACGCATTACGGGCTGACGACCGACATCGTCATCGCATCTGACGACGCCTACTTCCAATACCCGCCGCTGCAGGGCTTCGGCATGCCGTCCGGTGAGTGCTCGATCGAGCCATGGGTCTTCATGAACTGGCGACGCGCGGCCTATTACCTGTACATGAACGAGATCATCGACGCCAAGAGGGCGCTGGAAGTCGGCCTGGTCAACGAGGTTGTCCCGCGCGACGAGCTCGATGCGCGCGTCGAGGCGGTCGCCCGCCACATCGCCCAGGCTCCGCTGACGACGCTGTTGGCAACCAAGGCGAACCTCAAGCGCGCCTGGGAGTTGATGGGCATGCGGGTGCACTGGCAGAGCTCCAACGACCTGGTGGCGCTGGCGTCTATGAGCGCCGACGTGCAGGGCCTGGTTCAGCAGGTGCTCAAGGGCAAGATCATGCCGTCGGAAATGGCGCAGCGCCAGGCGGCGGCAGCGGCATCCACCGACGGCAAGCCGGCCACCTAGGTCCGCGGTGCACATTGGCGACCACGCGATCAGGGCCGCGGAGTCCCCGGCGCTGATCGTCGCGGACGGCCGCACCATCACGTACGGCGAGTTGTACACCAGGAGTCAGCGGGTCGCTGCGTTCCTTTACGAAGCGGGGCTGCGGCGAGGCGACGGAGTGGCGCTGGTGCTGCCGAACCGCCCGGAATTTCTCGAAATCACCTGGGGTTGCCAACTTTCCGGGCTGTACTACAGCGCGATCAACACCCACTTCACCCCGGACGAGGTCGGCTATGTCATCGACGACTCCGATGCCAAGGCGGTCTTTGTCGTCGCGAATGCGTGTGTCGAGGTGCAGGTCAGCATCGGCAGTAGTCCGTCGGGCTGGATTTCGTACGAAGATGCGCTCGCCGGCGCCGGTGCCGCGCCGCCGCTATCCGACGGTTCCGAGATGCTGTACTCGTCCGGCACCACGGGGAGACCCAAGGCGGTCCGCCGGCCGCTGCCCGGGGACGGCAACGGCTCCTGGGCGCAAAAGGTGTTGGAGTACACGCTGACTCACCGTTATGGCATGACCGAGTCGAGCGTGTACCTGTCGCCGGCGCCGCTCTACCACGCGGCCGGGGTCAACTACACGATGGCGGTGCATCGGGTCGGTGCTGCGTCGATCCTGCTGCCGCGGTTCGACGCCGAGGCGGTGCTGCGCCTGATCGAAACCCATCGCGTGACGCATGCGCAGTTCGTACCGACGATGTTCGTGCGGATGCTGAAGCTGCCGAATGCCGTCCGCGAGGCCTATGACGTGTCGAGTCTCGAGTGCGTTATCCACGCGGCGGCACCGTGTCCGGTGGACGTCAAACACCGCATGATGAAGTGGTTCGGCCCGATCATCCACGAGTATTACGGCGGGACAGAGGGATTCGCCGGTACGACGATTGATCCGCAGGAGTGGCTCGCCCACCCGGGATCAGTCGGCAAGCCGTTCACCGCGGTGCATGTGGTCGGCGATGACGGGACCGAATGTGCCGTCGGCGAGTCGGGCGAGCTCTATTTCGAGGGCGGACCGGCGTTCGAGTACTTCAAGGATCCGGAGAAGACCGCATCGGTTTCCAACGAGAAGGGTTGGCGCTCGCTGGGGGACATGGGCTACGTCGACGAGGACGGCTACCTCTACCTCACCGACCGGTCGACGTTCATGATCGTCTCGGGCGGGGTGAACATCTACCCGCAGGAGGCGGAGAACCTTCTGGTGATGCACCCCAAGCTCGTCGATGCGGCGGTGTTCGGCGTGCCGAACGAGGAGTTCGGCGAGGAGGTCAAGGCCGTCGTGCAGCCGGCGGACGGCGTATCCGCCGGACCAGACCTCGAGGCCGAGCTGATCGCGTACTGCCGGGCACACCTCGCCGCGTACAAGTGCCCGCGGACAGTCGAATTCGATCCGGAGTTGCCGCGCGATCCCAACGGCAAGCTCTACAAAAGGCGCATCCGCGAGCGCTACTGGCAGGGCCGGACGTCACGAATTGTGTGACTGGCTCGGTGAGTGGCCAGTTGTGACGCATCGCCGCGAAAAGCGCGCGTTAACGTCCCACTCGACGGTCGTACCGAGTACCCCGGGGTTCGCGAATCCACAGCTCACCATCCCCGGCCGTCGGACCTTCCGCGGCCAACTCACGCTTCAGCACCTTGTGCGTCGCGGTGGTCGGCAGGTCGGCGGTGATGCGGACGTACCGCGGCCACGCCTTCGGCGACAGATCTGGCTGCTCGGTCAGGAATGCCTCGAAACCCTCGGGGGTCAGGGTCGATCCTTCGTTCAGCACCACGGCGGCCATCACCTGATCGCCGACGTTTTCGTCGGGCACCGCATACACGGCGACCCGGTTGATGTCGGGCAGGCGGACGAGGATGCGTTCGATCGGGGCCGCCGCCAGATTCTCACCGTCGACGCGCATCCAATCAGCGGTGCGGCCGGCCAGATAGATCCAGCCATCGGCGTCTCGATATGCGAGGTCTCCCGACCAGTACATGCCGTGCCGCATGCGTTCGGCGGTCGCCTCTTCACTGTTGTAGTAGCCGGTGAAGAAACCCGTTCCCGACGTATTGACCAGCTCGCCCACGGCTTCATCGGCGTTGATCAGTGCGCCGTCGGCATCGAAGCGCGCCACTGGACACTCGCTGACGGTGTCGGGGTTGTAGATGGCCACGCCGGGAAACCCCTTGCCGAGAGAGCCTTTCGGCGTTCCCGGCTCGCGGGTGATGATGACGGCGTTCTCGCTGGAGCCGAAACCATCCCACACCAGCGTGTCGAACCGCCGGGTGAACTCCTCGATGTCGCGGTCGCTCGCCTCGTTACCGAACGCGACGCGCAGCGGATTGTCGGCGTCGTCGGGTCGTTCCGGGGTTGCGAGGATGTAGGCGAGTGGCTTGCCGACGTAGTTCATGTAGGTGGCGCCGTAGCGGCGGATGTCGGCCAAGAACCTCGACGCCGAGAACTTGGCGGGCGCCATCGCTGCACCGGTCGCGATCGCCACCCCCCAACCCGCCACCAACGCGTTGGAATGGAAGAGCGGCATCGACAGGTAGCAAGTGTCGTCGGCGGTGACGTCGAACTTCTGCACCAGATTCGCACCCGACATCAACACCATGAAGTGCGACACCTTCACCGCCTTCGGATCACCGCTGGTGCCGGAGGTGAAGATCAGCATGTACGGGTCCAGCGGATCGGCCTCGCGGTAGGGCACCAACCCCCCGGCCGAATCCAGCATGCGCTCCCAGTCCTCGCTCGACGCATCCACCACCTGCACATCACCGATGTCCACGCCGTCCAACAGCGGCCGGTGCTCCGCATCGGTCACCACGACCTGGCAGTCGGCCTTCCGGATGTCTGCTGCCAGCGCGGCACCGCGCCGCGTGGTGTTGAGCCCGCAGAGCACATACCCGCCGAGGCCTGCGGCAGCCATCTGATTCAGGAACTCGGGCGTATTGCCCAGGAGCACGCCGACGTGGACGGGCCGGTCGGGATCGACGAGCGTCAGCAGCGCGGCGGCGCGCGCGGACGCGTCACGCAGGTGCTCGCGCCACGTCCACTGCTGTTCGCCGTACTTCACCGCAATGGCGTCGGACGACGCGCGTTCCCGCAGCAATTGCTGGATTGTCTCGGTCGGCATCCTGCTATTTTTAGCAAACACGCAGTGAGGTGATGCATGCGGATCATTGATGCCGACGGACACGTCGCCGAGGGAGCGTCGCTGGCCGTCGAAGCGATGCAGCGGTGGCCCGAACACATCACGCCGCGCGCCGACGGGCGGGCATTGGTCATCGAAGGCCGCAACTATCCCGAAGCCGACGGCCCGGGCGCCGGCTGTCCGCGCGAGCACGGGCTCAGCACGGCGGAGGGCATCGACTATTCGTCTGCCGAGGGCGTGTTGGCCGACGCCGACCGCGATCAGATCGACACGATGGTGTTGTATCCGAGCCTCGGCCTATGCGCGCCCACTCTTGAAGATCCGGATTTCGCCGCAGGGTTCGCGCGGCTCTACAACCAGTGGATCGCGGACTACTGCTCGGCGTCCGAGGGGCGGCTGCGCGGCATCGCGGTGACGCCGATCGAACACGGCGAGGTGGCGATCGACGTCATGCGTGAAGCGAAGGATCTCGGCCTTGTCGCCACCCACATCCCGCCCGCGTTGAAGACCCGCAACCTCGATCATCCCGATCTCGACTTGTTCTACGCCGCCGCAGTCGAACTGGACATGCCGCTCGGCATTCACGGCGCACCCGGCATGCATCTTCCGAAGGTCGGCGTCGACCGATTCACGAATTACATTCAGGTGCACTGCATCAGCTTTCCGTTCGACCAGATGACCGCGATGACGGCGATGATCTCCGGCGGTGTCTTCGACCGACATCCAGGCTTGCGTGTCGCATTCCTCGAGGCCGGCGTTGGCTGGGTGCCGTTCTTCATCGACCGCCTGCATGAGCACTTCGAGAAGCGCGGCGACTGGATCGAGAACGGCTGGCGGCGCGACCCGCAGGAGTATCTCCAAGCCGGCAACGTCTGGACGACCTGTGAACCAGAGGAGCCGATTCTGCCGGGTGTCATCGATGTGCTTGGCGACGATTTCATCATGTTCGCCAGCGACTATCCGCATTGGGATGGCGAATGGCCGGAGAGCACAAAGCATCTGCGTACCCGCCCCGACATCAGCGAGGAAACCCGCGCGAAGATCGGCGGACGCAACGCCCAGCGCTTTTACGCGCTCAACTGAGGACGTGAGACGGCGCGAACGGTAGCCCTAACCCATTGCTGACGTAATTCTGGCGATGTCGCCGAGATGATGGCGTCCCTCATGTGCTGCCTGACGAACCAACCATCGGGCCGTCCGCAGTTCTCCGGGTAGGCGCGTCACCACGCGCTCCCAGTCTGTCGGGTCAAACCGGCCGACTTCCTCGATGCAGCCGCGCACCGCGGCATCGAAATCGTCGAGCACCGCCTCGAGGTTCGCCTCGTTGTATCGAAAGCGCCGCGCACGCACGTCGTTCAGCATGGGCTCGAGCACGGGCCGCTCTTCGGTGCGGGCGCGGTGCAGCCGGATGGTGGACGTGACGTACACGTCGCGTAGATGGCAGGCGTACTCGGCGACCGACCATTCGCCTGCCGAGAGCCGGCGCCGCAGGTTCGCCGGTGGAATGACCCCGATCGCGACCCTCGCTTCACCTGGAACGCGTGAAATCAAGTCGATGGCGGCGGTGAGGTCGAGATCCGCGTACGACAACGCACAGTCGGCGCAAACATGATTCTCGCCTGCGAGCGGCGGCACCGAGGCGGTCATTCAATGCGCTCAACTGAGCGAGAAGTCGATGACGCCGCGGATCAGCTTGCCGTTGAGCAGGTCCTCGTAGGCGTCGTTGATGTCGTCGAGCCGGTACCGCTTGGTGATCATCTCGTCGAGCTGTAGCTGGCCGGTCTGGTACAGGCGGGCAAGCCGCGCTATATCGGCCCTCGGGTTGCACGACCCGAACACGGTGCCGACCAGGTTCTTGTTCCACAGAATGAAATCCTGCAGCGCGATCTTCGCGGAACGCGTTGTCTGCGCGGTCATTCCGGTGAGAACGCAGGTACCGCCCTTTCGCGTCAGCTTGAGGTATGAGTTGACGTCCTCGCCCGCGATCAGTGACGGCGCGACCACCACGCTGTCGGCCATCACACCGTAGGTCAGGTCACGGACCAGGTCGGTGGCGTCGGCCACGGTGGCGACGCTATGCGTCGCCCCGAAGGTCAGCGCCGCCTTTTGCTTGAACTCCACCGGATCGACCGCGATGATCTGCGCCGCGCCGTTGATGCGTGCCCCCTGGATCGCCGCTGTGCCGATCCCGCCCGCGCCGATAACCACGACCGTATCGCCGCCGCGGACATTCGCCCGGTTGACGGCGGACCCGTAGCCGGTGGGGATTGCGCACGACAGCAATGCGCTCGGCACCAGCGGCAGGTGGGGCTCGATCTTCACAATCGAGTGTTCCGACACCACAGTATGTTTCGCGAACGCGCCCACTTTCGATAAATGCCCCAGCGGCTTGCCGTCGGCGGTGTGGTGGCGAAACGTCTGATCCGTGGGCATGCCCGGCGTCATCGTTGCGGCGCCCTCGTCGCAGAGGTATTCCATGCCGGAAGCGCACCAGCGGCAGTGCCCGCAGACCGCGACGAACGACATCACGACGTGATCGCCAACCGCGAATCCGGTTACGCCGCCGCCGATTTCAACGACGGTGCCCGCGCCTTCGTGTCCGCCGATCATGGGGAACATTGGTGTCAGGCCGTACTCACGTGCGATCTCATTGGAGACCGACATGTCGCCCTTGAGGATGTGGTCGTCGGAGTGGCACAGGCCTGCTGCGGCCATCTCGACGAGAACCTCGCCGGTGCGCGGCGGATCGAGCTCGAAATCCTCGACCGACCACGGGCCGCCCACATCATGCAGGATCGCGGCGCGGCTTCTCATGACAGGGTTAGCCTTGCCGGCTCGGCCGGCGTGGGCGGAAGTTCACCGGCAGGCGCTTGGGCGAGCGGAACGGCATGCCCGAGATCTTCGTGTCGTCATCGGGCACCAGCTGTAGGTCCGTGACACGGTCGAACAGGCTGTTCAGCATCGCGCGCGTTTCGACCCGCGCCAGGTGCATGCCCAGGCAGCTGTGGATGCCGCCGGCGAAGGAGATGTGCGCGCGTCGCGGCCGGTGGATGTCGAATACGTCGGCGTCGGGCCACCGCGTTTCGTCCCGGTTGGCCGAACCCATGCAGAGATTGACCTGTGCACCTTTCGGGATCGTTTTGCCGTGCATCTCGACGTCGCGGGTGGTGTTGCGTGTCACCAGGACCAACGGCGTCTCATACCGGATCCCCTCCTCGATCGCGGCGGGAATCAGGTCGCGATCCTGCTGGAGCGCTCGGAGTTGGTCGGGATGGGTGAGCAGCAGCGCCAGCAGGTTGCTCGACGACCGATACGTGGTCTCCAATCCGGCGGGCAGAAGCAAGCGCAGAAACGAGATGATCGCTTCGTCGGTGAGCTTCTCGCCGTCGATCTCCGCAGCGACGAGGTCGCCGATGACGTCTTCGGTCATCTTGCTGCGGCGCTGGTCGACCTGCGCTTGGAAATAGGTGCCCAGCTCAACCGACGCGTTCAAACCGGCCTCGATGTCCTCGGTGATCGAGATCAGCTCCAGTGACAACCTTCGGAACAGATTCAGGTCCTCTTGCGGCAGCCCCAGAAGTGCTGCGGTGACGCGAGTGGGGAATTCGAACGTCACCGCCTTGACGAGGTCAGCCTCGCCGTCGTTCTTGAACTCGTCCACCAGTTGGTCGCAGATCGGGTCGATCACCTCGGGTTCCCACTGGGTGAGTGCGCTCTGCCGGAATGCCTTCGCCACCAGGCTGCGGTGGTCGTGATGCTGTTTACCGTGCATGCCCAGGATCGTCGGCCCGAAGACGAGGCCGATCGTGTTGTTGTACATCTCTGAGCCGAACACCTCGTCCTCGCGGAAGGCCGCGAAGACGCTTTCGAAGTCGAACAATGTCCAGTTTTCAGGGTTTTTGAGCTCCGGTGGCATCAAATCGCTTTCCATGAGCGTGCCGCGCCACACCGGCGCCGTCCTGCGCATGTATGCGAAGAAGCCGTACGGATCGCTCGCTAGGTCCGGGGCGCTCGACTGGTCGTGCGAATCGGTGCTGATCGTCACCTGTGTCTCCCCGGGGCAGCAGCGTCTAGCGACACTGTCGCACTATCTTTACTATTTTAGGTATTCTAGGTCAAGAAACCGAGGGGACGTGATGCAGCGCCGACCGGTGTGCGCGATCGAAGACCTGCCTCCGGGAAGCATGAAGCTGGTGCAGGCGGGCAAGTTCGGCGTGGGCGTCTACAACATCGACGGCGCGTTGTATGCGATCGCGAACTACTGCTCACACGAAGGTGCGCCGCTGTGCGCGGGGGACGTCGGCGGTACCAATGAATTCGCACCTGACGTGCCCGGACAGCTGCGCCACGTACGTGTCGGCCGGATCGCGCGATGCCCGTGGCATCAATGGGAGTTCGACATCACTACGGGGGTCAATCTCGCGGATCCGCAGAAGCGTGTCCGCACCTACGAGGTCGACGTCGCCGAGGGGCAGGTGTACCTCACCGCATGACTGTCATCGACGCGAACGTCCAGCCGCACTTCCGCTACAACGCGGAGATCCGGAAATACTTGTCGCCCACGCACAAGCTGCGTTCGATCCCGGACGTCGAGCAGCAGTGGTACCAGGCACCCGGCGGGGACTACCGGCAGGATCTCTACGGCGACGGCTACCCGGGCTCCGATCCCGACACCGTGGCAAGGCATCTGTTCACCGACGGCGGCGTTGACTACGCGGTCCTGAACCCGTTGACGCGCGGGAATATCGCCGATTACCTCCTCAACAGCCGGATCTGTGCGGCGGTGAACGACTGGCTGCTGGATCGCTGGCTCGAGCCGGACATGTCGGGAAGATTTCTCGGCACGATTCGGGTCAACCCCGAGGACGTGAAGGGTGCGGTCGCGGAGATCGAGCGGGTGGCCGGCCATCCGAAAATGGTGCAGGTCGGCGTTCCGCTGCAGTCGCGGGTGCCCTACGTCAAGCCGATGTTCGAGCCGATCTGGGAAGCGGCGGCCGCCCACGGGCTGCCGGTCGCGGTGCACATCAACGGCGGCAACGGCGTCGATCATGCGCCGACGT
>JAJKIB010000203.1 GCA_021154745.1 Mycobacterium sp. | reverse complement strand
CCGAAGTCGATCAGGTACACGAACTCCCGGTCGGTGATCAGGATGTTCGACGGCTTGACGTCCCGGTGGATCAGGGCGGCCTCGTGAGCGGCATCCAATGCCGTCGCCACCTGCTCGACCACCTTGACAGCGAACGCGACCCCGAGCGGCTTGTCGGTGTCCTCCAGCATGGTGCCGAGGTTGCGGCCCTCGATCAGCCGCATGTCCAGGTAAAGTCGGCCATTGATCTCGCCGTAACCGTGGATCGGCACCACATGGGGGTCGTTGAGGCCGGCCGCGGCCTGCGATTCGCGCCGGAACCGCTGCTGGAACGTGGCGTCCTCGGCGAGATGGTGTGGAAGCACCTTGAGCGCGACGATGCGGTCGGTTTTGGTGTCGTAGGCCCGGTAGACCTCGCCCATACCGCCCCGGCCAATCAGCTTTTGCAGCTGATAGTGCCCGAATGGTGTCGCATCCACCGCTAACTCCTCAGCAGCGGCTGTCCCCGCTTTGCCGTATGAAGCTACATCACGTTTGCCAGATGTCGTGGCGCATCTCATATCGCGACGGCCGTGAACTGGGGCGGTCAATGAGTTAGTCGACGCTAAGCTGGTCAAGTCCATGCCTCGCAGCGGCGGCGTGCGGCATATTGCACCCGTCAGGTCGGGTTTGACTATCCCTCTCTGGTCTATCCACACCTCGGTGCGAGTTGATCGAGGAGAATGTCATGCAATGGTTCACGGTTGCCTGGTGGCGCTGGCGCCTGGCCCAAGCCCGTGGGCGCAGTCCGCTGGTGCGGACGAGTGATCGCATCGAAGTCGCCGTCATGGCGCTGGCCGTCGCGGTATTGCTGGCCGCCATGCCCGTCGCCGGTGCGATCGGGACTGCAGTTCACGACGGCCATGCCCGGGCCTACGCGGCAGAACAGCAAGACCGCCATCGGGTGGCAGCGACCGCAACAAAGGACAGCACGGCGAGCCCTCGAGGCGCGGTGAGCGTCGTTGCGGCCCGATGGCAGGTCGGCGATGTCGAGAACGCCGGGTCCTTCACGTGGAATTCGCCAGTGGAAAACGGGTCGAGTGTGGACATTTGGGTGGATCGGCAGGGACGTCATGTCGGCCCGCCCACCCCGTCGTGGCATGCAGGTGTCGACGCGATCGTCGCCGCGGTGGGCTTCTTGCTGTCGGTGACGGCAGTGGCGGCACTGCTGGTCGCCTCTGCTCGGCGGTTACTGAGGCGCACCCGCTACGCCGGGTGGAACCGTGACATCGCCAGCCTTGTCCACGACGATGGCGGCAGGACCAACCGGCGGCCATGAGCGTGGCCTTTTCGGCCCGGTGATACCCGTCTAGTCCTACCGTGAGTGGATGGCAGAACAGTCACCCGCGGTCACGGTCTCCCATCCACCCAAGGCGCTTCTTCGTGCCGTCAATCCGATCCTGCGGACGTTCCTCGGCACCCCGCTTGCGGGTTCCGCGCGCAAGCAGATGATGGTCGTCAGCTTCAAGGGCCGCAAGACCGGGCGTCCGTACTCGATTCCGGTGAGCGCACACATGATTGACAATCAGCTCTACGCACTGACCAGTGCTCCGTGGAAGAACAACTTCCGCGACGGCGCCGACGCCGAGGTCCTGCACGACGGAAAGAGGACGCCGATGCGCGGCGAACTCATCACCGACCCCGCGGTCGTTGCCAACCTCTCCCATCGCTGCGCCGAGTCCTACGGCGTCAAGCGCGCCCAGCGCATGATGGGGCTGGGTTTCCGCGATCAGCGGATACCGACGCTCGAGGAGTTCACCGAGGCGGCGCAACGGGAGCACCTGGCGGCCGTCAAGTTCACGGCGAGCTAGCGGCCGAATGCCGGACAGAAATGTGCTTGGTGGACCGCTGGAATCGTGCGGCGCCGAGCCGCTCACCGGGTTCTACCGCGACGGCTGCTGCTCGACGGGCCCCGAAGACATCGGCAGGCACACCATCTGCGCCGTTGTGACCGCGGAGTTCCTCGAGCATCAGCGGTCCATCGGAAACGACCTGTCGACGCCGCGGCCCGAGTTCCGGTTCCCGGGCCTCATGCCGGGTGACCGCTGGTGCGTCACGGCCGCCAACTGGTTTCGGGCGTACCAGGATGGCTGCGCCGCTCCGGTCGTGCTGGCGGCCACTCACGAGCGCACGTTGGACGTGGTGCCGCTTGATGCGCTTCAGAAGCACGCCGTCGATGTGCCCGACGACCTCGGGGACCTGTAGAAAATTGCCCGCGTAGTGAGCGACAACGCTTCTGTCGCTCTGTACGCGGGCAAAATGAGAATCGACCTTGGCGAGTCCTAGGTGAGCCAATTGGACCAGTGGAATCTCCGCCGCGACGGGGAAGCGATCCAGGGCTCCGGCTCGACGGTGTTACCGGTTCGCACATCCGACGGCGGACCGGCCGTCCTGAAGATCAACCGTCCCGACCCCGAATCCGAGAATGAGCATCTCGCGCTGCGGCGGTGGGGCGGCGACGGCGCGGTCCGGCTGCTGAGTGCAGACCCGCCGCGCCGCGCCCTACTGCTGGAGCGGCTGGGTCCGGAGAGCCTCGACACGCTGCCGGACGTCGACGCATGTGAGGTCGTCGCCGCACTCTACCGGCGCCTCCACGTCCCTGCCATGCCCCAATTGCCCACGCTCACTTCGTATGTCGAGCAATGGAGCACCGAGTTCGAAAAGCTTCCGCGCAACGCGCCGATCCCGCACCGGCTCGTCGAGCAGGCGATCGTGCTCGGCCGCGAACTGGCGGATGAACCGGGAGGCAGCGTCGTTCACGGCAATCTTCACTACGGGAACGTGCTCGCGGCCGACCGTGAGCCGTGGCTCGCGATCGCTCCCCGGCCCCTGAACGGCGATCCGCACTACGAGGTTGCGCCGATGTTGTGGAGCCGATGGGACGAGCTCACCGGCAACATCCGCGAGGGCGTGCGGCGTCGCTTCTACACGCTCGTCGACGCGGCCGGCTTCGACGAGGAACGCGCCCGCGCATGGGTCATCGTGCGAGTGGTCCGCGCAGCCACCCGAGAGCTGGCTAATTCTACGGGCCTGACGAAGTACGTCGCGCTGGCCAAGGCCGTACAGGACTGACCTGGAGATGATTTCGGCATGGAACCGGCAGGCGTATTCTCTGCACAGGTGTTGAAGAAGCTGACACGGACCGACAAGCCGTATTCGAGTGTCAACGGGGATGCACAGTGACAGATACCTCTAATGAAATGCAGGTCAAACCAGCTCCGACAGCTGAGTCCAAATGGTTGTCCAAGTCCGCGGCCAAGGCCGTCGGGTCGGACAAGAAGGAAGTCCAGTTCCACTACGACATCTCGAACGATTTCTTCAAGCTGTGGCAGGACCCGACTCAGACCTATAGCTGTGCTTACTTCGAGCGCGACGACATGTCGCTTGAAGAGGCGCAGATGGCCAAGGTCGATCTCGCACTGGGCAAGCTCGGTCTTCAACCCGGGATGACACTGCTCGACATCGGGTGCGGGTGGGGCTCCACGATGATGCGGGCGGTCGAGAAATACGACGTCAACGTCATCGGCCTGACGCTTTCCAACAACCAGAAGGCCCACATCGAGCAGCTGTTCGCCCAGTCCGACAGCCCCCGCAGCAAGGAAGTGCGGCTGCAACCATGGGAAGAGTGGGAAGGGCAGGTCGACCGGATCGTGTCGATCGGCGCGTTCGAGCACTTCGGCTTCGGCAAGTACGACGACTACTTCAAGCGGACCTTCAACTCACTACCCGACGACGGCGTGATGTTGCTGCACACCATCATCATTCCGAGCGACGAAGAAGTGAAAGAACGAAAGTTGCCGCTGAAGATGTCGACGGTGCGTTTCATCAAGTTCATCCTCGACGAGATCTATCCCGGCGGTCGGCTGCCGCTGGCCGCGCAGGTCGAGGAGCACGCGGTCAAGGCCGGTTTCACCGTGACCCGCAAACAGAAGCTTCGACCGCACTACGCGCGCACCTTGGACACCTGGGCATCAAATCTGGAGTCCAAGCGCGACGAAGCCATTGCGATCACTTCCGAAGAGGTCTACGAGCGGTTCATGAAGTACCTGACCGGCTGCGCCGATCTGTTCCGCAACGGCTACACCGATGTTTGCCAGTTCACTTGCGAAAAGGGTTGATTCGGCCCAACGCCGCTGCGTGATGTAAAACAAAAGGGGGTCAGGCAGGCACGATCGCAAATGCGATCTGTCCGGAGGAGGTCGATTACAGATGGCTCGTAGCAAAGCGGGTTCGACGAGAATGCGCCCGCACTTCGAGGAGATTCAGGCGCATTACGACCTCTCCGACGATTTCTTCGGGACGTTCCAGGACCCTTCGCGCACATACAGTTGCGCGTTCTTCGAGCGCGACGACATGTCCCTCGAAGAAGCGCAGATGGCCAAGCTCGACCTGGCGCTCGACAAGCTGGACCTACAGCCGGGCATGACGCTTCTCGACGTCGGGTGCGGCTGGGGCTCGCTGATGAAGCGCGCGGTGGAGAAATACGACGTCAACGTGATCGGCCTGACGCTGAGCAAGAATCAGAGCGTCTACTGCTCGAAGCTTTTGGAGGAGCTCGATTCCGATCGCTCGCGCCATGTGTTCCTGCGCGGCTGGGAGCAGTTTGACGAGCCCGTCGACCGCATCATCAGCATCGAGGCGTTCGAGGCGTTTCCCAAGGACCGCTACGCGGCGTTCTTCGAGACGTGCTACCGCATCCTGCCGACCGGTGGCCGGATGGTGCTGCAGACGATCATGGGCCATCCGCTCAAGCGCTGGCCCGACATGGGCATTCCGATCACCATGAGCGACTTGAAGTTCATGCGTTTCATCGCCAAGGAAATTTTCCCCGGCGGCGCCGTGCCGTGCGATGAGGACATCGCCGAATACTCCGGTGCGGCGGGTTTCTCGCTGGAACAGACCCAGTACTTGAACGAGCATTACGTGCGCACTCTTGATACTTGGGCGAAGAATCTGGAAGCCGCTCACGACGAAGCCGTCGCCGCGACCTCCGAGGAGGTCTACCAGCGCTACATGCGATACCTCACCGGATGCTCTGACTTCTTCCGGCGCGGCATCAGCGAGCTAGGACAATTCACCCTGACGAAGGGGTAGTCGCCGGTCAGTACGCGCCGAAGACCATCGCAACGTTGTTTCCACCAATCCCGAAGGAATTCGCGAGCGCGTAGCGGTAGTCGGCGCGACGGGGACCGCCGGCCACGACGTCCAGGTGGATTTCGGGGTCGAGGTCCTTGAGGTTGAGGGTGGGCGGCACGACGCCGTCGCGCAGGGCCTGCACGGTCAACACTGCCTCCACCGCTCCGGCCGCGCCCAGCGGATTGCCCAGCGCCGCTTTGGGCGCGTATACGGCAGGCATGTGGTCGCCGAGCGCGTAGCCGATGGCGCGAGCCTCGGCGAGGTCGCCAAGGGTGGTTCCGGCGGCGTGCGCGTTGATGTGATCGATGTCGGTCGGTGTCAGGCCGGCCAGTTCGATTGCGTGGACGATGGCGTCGCCTGCGGCCTCACCGTTGGGGTTCGGCTCGACGGCGTCATACCCGTCAGACGTCATGGCCGCTCCCATCACCCGCGCCAAGATGGGAGCGCCTCGCGCCTTGGCGTGCTCCTCGGTCTCGATGAGCATCAGCGCGCCGCCTTCGCCGAGCACCATGCCGTCGCGATCCTTGTCGAACGGGCGGCATGCGCCGGCAGGGTCGTCGTTGTCCGTCGACAACAGCCCCAACTGCCAGAACGCTGCGACGGGCACCGCCTCGACCTGCGTCTCGACGCCGCCGCAGATCGCGACATCCGCCTCGCCGAGCACGATCTGTCGCCACGCTTCTGCGATGCCCGCGGCGCCCGAGGCGTCGGCCATGACCGGCGAGATGATCCCCGCCTTGGCGTGACGGTCCAAGCCGACCGCCGCGGCGGGCGCATTGGGCATGTACATCTGCACCGCAAGCGGGGACACCGCGCGCAGGCCTTTTTCCCGCCAGGCGTCGTACTGCAGAGGAATTTCCTCGGTGCTGCCCAGCGCGTGCCCGATCGAGACCATCAGCCGCCTGGTGTCGATGTCGGGTGCCCCGGCGTTGTCCCAGAGTCGCCGCCCCAGCACCACAGACATCTTCTGCATGTACGCCAGCCGACGCAGCTCGACCCGGTTCAGATATTCGTCGAAAGTCTCCTGCAGCGCGCCGCCGATGCGCACCGGTGAATTGAACTCTGAAACGAACGGCTTATCCAATTCGCGAATGCCGCTTCGGCCTTCCAGCAAGTGTTGCCACGTCTTTTCCGCATCGGCCGCAAGGGAAGTCGTCGATGCGAAAGCGGTGACGACGACGTTGGCGAAGCCGTCGCCGGTTCTCAACGGTGCCATGGCTGCCCGATTCCTTCTTGCGTAGGTGACGCGTGTTGACGCGCTCATTACCAGGCTAGAAGTTTGTGGTCGGCACCGACAGCTTTTCCCGCCGCCGAAAGCCAAAGGAGTGACCCAGAACCCGGAAGCAGTCGATCGAAACCGCCTATCGCCGAGGCGGTCTGGGTGGCAAACGCCGAGTCGGCGATTCGCCACCTATTGTCGTCGCTGAATCCAAGCTATCGATTTATCTAAATACTGCATCATTCGGGCCTGAATCGGACTTGGACAAGCATCGATATGGCTCCTACCGTTGCTGAGAGACCACGACCAGCCCGGCCGACCAACCCGGCCTCGGGAAGGCCCAGGAGACCATGACAGCAACGATGCCCGACACCTCTCGTCTGACGGGACAGATGCTCATCGCCGGCTCGCCCGTTCGCGGCTCCGGTACACCGATCCACGGCTTCAATCCCAGCACCGGGCAGGAACTCGAACCTGCCTACCCATACGGCGACCAGTCCCACGTCGACGCCGCATGCTCCGCGGCCGCCGAGGCGTTCGCCGTCTACCGATCGACGACGTCAGATCAGCGCGCCCAGTTCCTCGAGGCCATCGCGGCAAACATCGAGGCCATCGGCGAGGACGTGATCGCTCGCGCCGTCGCGGAATCGGGACTACCGGAGGCCCGCATCACCGGCGAGGTCGGACGTACGACGGGGCAGCTGCGCCTGTTCGCTGGCGTCCTGCGCGAAGGCAGCTGGACCGGCGCCCGTATCGATCCTGCCCTTCCAGACCGAAAGCCGCTGCCACGCCCCGACATTCGCCAGCGTTCCATCGCGCTCGGCCCCGTCGCCGTCTTCGGCGCAAGCAACTTCCCGCTGGCCTTCTCCGTCGCAGGCGGCGACACCGCATCGGCCCTGGCTGCCGGATGCCCCGTCGTCGTCAAGGCCCACGACGCCCATCCCGGCACCTCGGAACTCGTCGGCCGCGCGATCACCGAGGCCGTCGCCGACGCAGGCCTGCCTTCCGGCACCTTCTCTCTGCGTTTCGGATCGGGACCCGAGCTTGGCATCGCGCTGGTGACGGACCCCCGCATCAAGGCCGTCGGCTTCACCGGATCCCGCGGTGCGGGAACGGCTCTCGTCGCCGCCGCCGCGGGCCGCCCCGAGCCCATCCCGGTCTACGCCGAGATGAGCTCCATCAACCCGGTGTTCCTGCTCGACGGCGCCCTGGCCACCCGCGGCGCGGACCTCGGCCGTGCGTTCGTCGCATCGTTGACGATGGGTTCTGGCCAGTTCTGCACAAATCCCGGTCTGGTCATCGCCATCGACGGCCCCGGCCTAGACGGCTTCCTTACCGCAGCCCGCGACGCTGTCGCAGATGCGTCTGCCACGCCAATGCTGACCCCCGGCATCGCGGCCAACTACGCCACCGGCGTCGACACGCTCAGCGGCGAGGCCGACCTGATCGTCCGCGGCAAGACCGGTGACGGCCAAACCACTTGCCGTGCCGCCCTGTTTGCCACCGGCGCGGCCAGTTTCCTGTCATCGGAGAACCTGCAGGCCGAGGTCTTCGGAGCGTCCAGCCTGGTCGTGCGCTGCGCTGACGCCGACGAGATGCGCACCGTCGCTTCCAACATCGAGGGCCAGCTGACCGCGACCGTGCACGCCGATGAATCCGACTACGACGACGCCGGGCGGCTGCTGCCGCTGCTGGAGCTCAAAGCGGGCCGAATTCTGTTCGACGGCTGGCCCACCGGTGTCGAGGTCTGCCACGCCATGGTGCACGGCGGTCCCTATCCCGCCACGTCGGACTCGCGCAGCACCTCGGTCGGATCCCGCGCGATCGAACGCTTCCTGCGGCCCGTCTGCTACCAGAATGTGCCGAAGCCATTGCTGCCCAGCGCAATTGCCGAGGACAACCCCGACCATCTGTGGCGGCGCATCGACGGCCGACTCACCCAAGACTGACCCGCAACACCGACCAAGGAGTCCCCACCGATGCACCCCACGTTTAGTGGAGTTCTGTTCTTCCCCGTCACGCCGTTCACCTCAGCCGGCGAGGTCGATCTCGACCTGTTGTCCAGCCACGTGGCCAACGGCGTCGACGCCGGCCCCGGAGGTGTCTTCATCGCCTGCGGCACAGGGGAATTCCATGCACTCGAGGCTGAGGAGTTCGGCCGCGTGGTCCGGACCGCCGTAGAGGTGGTCGCCGGTCGCGTGCCTGTTTACGCCGGAGCCGGCGGTTCCGTCAGCCAGGCCAAGGTGTTCGCTCGGACTGCTGCAGACGCCGGTGCGGACGGGCTATTGCTGCTGCCGCCGTACCTCGTCGAGATGCCGCAAGCGGGACTGATCGCCTACACCCGCGAGGTCGCCGCCGCCAGTGAGCTGCCCGTCATCGTCTACAACCGCAACAACGCCCGCTACACCGAAGACTCCGCCGTTGCGGTCTCCAAGCTCCCGAACGTCATCGGATTCAAGGACGGCACAGGCGATCTCGACCAGGTGGCGCGCATCGTTCGCGCGGTCACCGACGCGACCGACGAGGACTTCCTGTTCTTCAACGGCATGCCGACCGCGGAGACGACACAGCAGGCCTACCGCGCGATCGGGGTGCCCCTCTACTCGTCGGCCACGTTCGCCTTCGCCCCGGATCTGGCGCTCGCGTTCTATGACGCGCTCGAGACCGGTAACGACGGGCTGGCGAACGCGCTGCTGCGGGAGTTCTTCCATCCGCTCGTCCGTCTGCGTGACACGGTGCCCGGCTATGCGGTCTCGCTCGTCAAGGCCGGCGTCGCGTTGGAGGGCATACCGGCAGGCCCGGTCCGCGCACCGTTGATCATGCCGACCGCGGACGACCTGACCGAACTGCGCGCGATCATCGCGGCGGGACGATCCGTTTTGGCCGAGGCGCTCACCGAGGCCGTGTAGCGGTGGCGCCCAGCCGGATTCGCATCAGGGGCGCCCGCATCACTCCGGTGGCGTTCGTCGACCCGCCGCTGCTCAACACCGTCGGCGTGCACCAGCCGTACGCACTGCGGGCCATCATCCAGCTCGATACGGACGCCGGACTGGTCGGGCTCGGCGAGACCTACGCCGACCAGGCGCACCTCGCTCGACTGGAGGCAGCGGCGCGGGCGATCACCGGCTTGGACGTGTTCGCTCTCAACGCGATTCGCGCTGCGATCGCCGACCGCCTCCGCGGCGACTCCCGTGCGGTAGGTACGGCCGGCATGATCACCACGGCCAGCGCTGTCGACCAAGTCTTCTCGCCGTTCGAGGTGGCCTGCCTCGACGTGCAGGGCCACGCGATGGGCAGGCCGGTCTCCGATCTTCTCGGCGGCACGGTCCGCGACGCCGTGCCGTTCAGCGCGTACCTGTTCTACAAGTGGGCGGCGCACCCCGGTGGTGAGCCCGACGCGTTCGGCGAGGCGCTCGATCCGGATGGCATCGTCGCTCAGGCGCAGCGCATCATCGACGAATACGGCTTCACCGCAATCAAACTCAAGGGTGGCGTGTTTGCGCCCGAGGAGGAGATGGCGGCCATCGAGGCCCTGCGGGCGGCGTTCCCCGAGCACCCGCTGCGGCTGGACCCGAACGCGGCGTGGACGCCGCAGACGTCGGTGAAGGTGGCCTCTGGTCTTGGGGGCATCCTCGAGTACCTCGAAGATCCGACGCCCGGCCTGGACGGCATGGCGGAGGTGGCGCAGCAGGCGCCAATGCCGCTGGCGACCAACATGTGCGTTGTCGCATTCGATCAGCTGGCGCCCGCGGTCGCGAAACAGTCGGTGCGCGTGGTGCTGTCCGATCACCACTACTGGGGTGGACTGCAGCGGTCACGCCTACTGGCGGGCATCTGCGAGAACTTCGGCCTCGGGCTGTCGATGCATTCGAACTCGCACCTGGGCATCAGCCTCGCCGCGATGGTGCATCTCGCGGGAGCGACGCCGAACCTCACCTACGCGTGCGACACGCACTGGCCGTGGAAGACCGAAGAGATCGTCAAGCCTGGGGCGCTCACATTCGTCGACGGGTCGGTGGCCATCCCGACGACGCCGGGTCTCGGCGTCGAGATCGACGAGGATGCCCTGGCCGCTCTGCACGAGCAGTATCTGCGGTGTGGGATCCGCGACCGCGACGACACCGGATACATGAAGAGCATCGACCCGGGCTATGAGGCGGTCAGCCCGCGCTGGTAGTTCTCACGGTTCAACGGGCGCGCGGGCATCGAAAAGTGTTGGCAGGAAATGCTCTAGGTTGCCGATCTCCTCGATGTGGTGGCGAATCCACCGCTCGAGTTTCGCCGGTGGAAGCGCCTTCGTCCGGGCGACGCGGTTCAACAGCAGCCGACCGGCGACCGTATCGTCACCGAGCGTCATCCGCGTGACATACCTTGCGCCGGGGTTCGACGACTCGAACTCGTTCTCCAGTCGCACGACGGAGCTGCCGAATACTCGTCTGCTGATGACAGCCGAATGCTCGGTGATCCCCTCGACGGTGACCTGGATGTCGAGCACGCTCTGCGGATCGCGGCCCAGCGCCTCGACTATGTGCAGCTGGTTTCCCTGTCTGACTGGGCCGGCTCCGTCGTGGTTGCCTACGATTTCGTAGGTGATGTGGTCGAGCGGATGCCACACCAGGTAGCGCGGATACGTCCCATCCGCGTACTGCATAATCCCCGACACGTGGCCGTACCACCACGTCAGCATCTCGGCGGTGACACCAACCAACGGTGCGTGCTCAATGGTGACGATCCGTCGGCCGGTGTCGTCGGTGCGTGAAACGCGGGCCGACTCTTGAGGTCGCAGAGGCCAGAGAACGGGTCGTGGTGGGGGCAGGCTGGTCACGGTCATGATTTGAGCGGTACCCGATCGGGCCTGCGCCTAGACTGATGCCCAATCGGCGCGCGAACGGCGTGCAGTGATACGAGGAGTGCATCGGTGTTTTCTCTCGCACGGCTGTCCTGTTTTGTCGCCGTCGCGGAGGAACTGCACTTCGGGAGGGCCGCCGAGCGGCTGCACATGACGCAGCCGCCGCTGAGCCGGCAGATCCAGCAGCTCGAGAACGAACTCGGCGTGCAGCTGATCGACCGCACCACGCGGACGGTGACGCTGACGCCTGCCGGGGTCGCGTTCTTGCCCGACGCCCGGCGAATCCTTCAACTCGCCGAGGGGGCGGCGCAGACGGTGAAGCGCATTCCCGCAGGGGATCTCGGCACGGTGGTGGTGGGCTTCACGGCGGCATCGGCGCATGCGGTGTTGCCGCGGTTGTTGGAGCGGGCGCGGGAGAAGCTGCCGGATGTGAAACTCGAGCTTCGAGAGATGGTGACGGCGGCGCAGATCGACGGCTTGATGACGGGCGAGCTGGATCTCGGGATGGCGCGGCCGCCGTTGAAGCGACCGGGTCTGGTGTCGCGGCCGTTGCTGCACGAGCAGCTGATCGCGGCGCTGCCGGAAGCGCATCCGATGGCGGCGTTGGGACGGCAGTTGACGCTGAACGATCTCGACGGCCAGGACGTGATCATGTACTCGCCGGTGCAGGCACGGTATTTCAACGAGCTGCTGATCAGTACGTTCACCATCGCCGGCGCGACGCCGCGGTATGTGCAGTACGTGACGCAGGTGCACACGATGCTGGTGCTGGTGCGATCGGGCATCGGCATCGCGCTGGTTCCGGCGTCGGCGGCGACGCTGCATCCCGACGGGGTGGTGTTCCGGTCCATCGGTGCGTTCCGGGAGCGGCCGGTGGAGCTGGACGCGGTGTGGCGCGGCGACAGTTCGAACCCGGCGCTGCTGCGACTGCTGAGAGACGTTCTGCCGCAACGGGAGTGGACGACGGACGATCTGGTCGAGGACGTGGTCGGCTAGCGTCCACGCGGTGGCTTGGGCCCTTGCCCCGCGCGGGGAGCCTAGGAAAGACGTATGGGCGTGACGCCAATCACAAAAAGTGCTCTATAAACGTGAACCGGTTGAGGGCGCGCCATCGTGTCCAGGATGTAACTCCAGAAAGGGGAATGTCATGGAACGCGCCATCATCCTGCCAGCGTTGGTCACTGCATTCGTCGCGCTATCACCCGCCGGCGTTGCACTCGCCGACAACCCACACACAACCCCCGGCAGCACCGGCCAACCGAACAAGGAGGCCAGTGACAACCCCGCCTTGAAACCGCCAGGCTTCAGCACCAGCGGGTTCGCCAATGCGGAGCAGCATTACGCCGGAAGCGACCTGAATCCGAACCGAGGCAACACCGACAAGGCCGTGAGCCAGTACGACGTCGCCGGCTTCCAGTGGGAGCAGCACCACCCGACCACCCCCTAATAAGTAGAACGCGACACCCTTACTCAGCGGCCTGTTTGGCCCCACCGCTGTCCGCAGCCGTTCCAGGAAGCGCGCCACGCCGAGGCCCACTTCGTCGACCTCGCTCGATGATTAATAGCTCAGATTCGCACATCTGCGAAGCTGTTGCGTTTGCGGTCGCTTGGGCACGATCAAGTGTTGCGCCGCGGTGTACGCGCCGCCGATCGGCGCTGGGTGCCGTGCGCTACGGACGGGTGAGAATGTCAGCCGCCGTGCGGTGGTGCCAGGGTGACCT
>JAJKIB010000202.1 GCA_021154745.1 Mycobacterium sp. | reverse complement strand
TCGGCGGAGCCGTACATGTACCGGTCGAGTGCAGCACGGTTGGGGTAGTCGGTGGTGGTCAGGTCCATCCGCATCGAGCCGAGGAAGTCGTCGAACAGTTCCCACGCAATGCCGTACTTCCGTGCGGTGTGGACCACCGCGGCCAGCGCCGGATCATCGTCGTCGGCGGTACCCGCCACCAGGCGGTTGAACAGGTTGGTCGCCAGGCTGTGTAGCTGGTCCGCGCGAACGGTGGTCGGCACCGACGGGTCGAAGTCGTCGAGGATGTCATCGGCCCGCCTGGCGAAACCGTAGAGCGCGTGCACGGCCGGTCGCTGCTGGGGAGCAAGCAGCCGAGTCGCAAGGAAGAACGTGCGCCCGTGCTGCGAATTGAGCGTGCGGCAGCGCCGATAGGCGTCGCGCAGCGCCGGATCATGCACACCCGCGGCATGGAGTTCTGAACTGATCATGTTCGCACCACCATTTGACGGCGCCGGCCCACGACGGCGCCCGTGATCCGGTCGGCGGCCAAGCGGCCGGACAGCAGGGCGGTCGGCACCCCGACCCCCGGCACAGTCGACGATCCGGCGAGTACGACGTTGTCGATACCGCGCACGGTGTTGGCAGGCCGGAAGGGACCGGTCTGACCGAACGTGTGCGCCAGCGCGAACGGGCTGCCCGCGGCCATGCCCTGGCGCGCCCATCCGGCCGGGTCCTCGACGTGCAGCACCTCGGCCTCGATGCCGAGCTCCGGCAGCCGATCCGTGACCACGTCGAGCATCCGGTCGGTGTAAGCCGGCCCGGCCGTCGCCCAATCGACCTTGCCCACAGCGGTATTCGGTGCCGGGGCCAAGATGTAGAGCAAGTCGCGGCCGTCGGGAGCCAGTCGCGGGTCACCCGCGGTGGGCCGGGTGACCAGCAGCGACGGGTCACCCATCAGCGTCCCGTCGTCGATGATGTCCCGGAAGGTCTGCTGCCATTCCTGACCGAACAGGATGGTGTGGTGCTCGATGTCCTGGCTCACTGCGCGGCAGCCGACATGGGCGACGACGGCCGACGGCGCCGGACGCAGCGGTAGCAGCCTGCGGGGCGCGCGGCCGAGTAGCCGGTATGTGTCGGGCAGTTCGGTGGTCAGCACCACCGCGTCGGCGGGGATCCGTTCGCCGTTGCCGGTCTGCACGGCGGTCACCTGAGAGCCGCTGCGCTCCAGCCCTGAAACGTCGGCGCCGTAACGGAATTCGACGCCGGCGTCTGCGGCGGCCGCGGCAAGCGCATCCGGAAGTGCCCGCATCCCGCCGTGCGGAAAGTACACCCCGGAAACGGTGTCCATGTACGCGATGACCGCATAGACCGCCAGCGCGCGCTGTGGCGGGACACCGACGTAGAGGGCCTGGAAAGTGAACACGCGTCGCAGACGCTCGTCGCTGATGAACCGCCGCACCATCCGGTCCCATCGACGGAAGCCGCCGACGGCGGCCAGCCGAGCCAGTTGCGGAGTGAGCAGCGACAGCGGTGAGTCGAAGTTCGCCGCGATGAAGCCGTCGAACTCGATCTCGTACAGCCGGGTCAACCAGTCCCGCAGTTGCAGGTAGCCGTCTGCTTCCCGGCGGCCCGCGAATTGCTCGATCTGGGCGGCCATTTCGTCGCGGCCGCTGTGCACGGTCAGCGCGCTGCCATCGGCGAACGACGCCCGATAAGCGGGCTCGACCCGCCTCAGATCGAGCCGGTCGGAGAGTGATTCGCCTACGGCGGCGAAGGTGTCGTCGATGATGTCGGGCATCGTCAACACCGTCGGCCCGGTGTCCAGCTTGTACCCGTCGATGTCCAGCCGACCGACGCGTCCGCCCGGGTGCTGAGCCCGCTCGACCACGGTGACCTGCCGACCACGGCCGGCGAGGTGCAGCGCGGCGGCCAAGCCGGCGAGTCCGGCCCCGACCACGACCACCCGGTTCGCGTTGTCCCCGACCGTCCTCATCGCTTATGCCGCCCGCTCGGTGCACGCCGCGGCCATCTCGGCCAAAGCTGCTTGTATAGGCGGGCGGATGCCGCTCTCATCGATCAGCCTCAATGCGAGCGTCAGCCGCGCATCGATCAGCCGCTCGATCCACTCCACTGCGCCGGTCGCGGTGATCAACTCTCGCCACTGGCGGACATCGTCGTCGTCGAGGCGCTCGGCGCTCATCATCGCGCGTAGCTCGCGGCGCACCGCCGGGTCGGCGAGGTGATAGGCGGCCGCCACCACACTGGTGGCTTTGCGCTCCGCAAGATCGCTGCTGCTCGGTTTTCCGGTCAATGCAGGCGACCCGAAGATGCCCAGCACGTCATCGCGCATCTGGAATGCCTCACCGATCGCGTCGCCGTAGCGGGCCAGTGTCGTCAGGACGTCTTCGCCGCAGCCGGCCATCGCGGCACCCATCTCGAGGGGCCGCCTGACGGTGTAATTGCCCGACTTTCGCCGCGACACCTCGAGCACCTTGTCCAAGGTGGGATATCCGCCTGCATCGTTGATCAGATCCGCGAACTGACCGACCGCAAGTTCGGTGCGCATCACGTCGTAGCGGGGCCACACCCGATCGAGCGCGTGCGCAGGCACGCCGCTTTCCCGCATCATCTGTGCGGCCCATACCAGGCAGAGGTCGCCGAGCAGCACGGCGGCGGATTCACCGAACCGGTCCGGGGACCCCGACAGCCTGCGCTGACGGTGCCACCGGGCGAAGGCCACATGGGCCGCGGGCCGGCCACGCCTGAGCGTGGACGCGTCCATGACGTCGTCTTGCAGCAGGGCGAACGCGTGTAACAGCTCGAGGCCGGAGCACGCTCGCAGCGCCGCCGCGTCGTCGCCGGCGCCGCACAACCAACCCAGGTACATGAACGTCGACCGCACGCACTTGCCGCCGTCGACGAACTCCCGCAGCACCTCAGAGGCGATGTCGATGCCAGCAGCCGCCAGTTCGGGAGCACATCGCGTGCCGACGAAATCGTCGATGTTCGCCCCAACGGCGCGCCGAGTTGCGCCGCGCCACGTGTCGCCCCCGAGGTCGACGGTGGTTTTCGGGATCTGCAGCGTGGATGTGTGCGCGCGCGTGCGTCCGTCAACTGCGGTCAAGCGGCACCTCTTTTCCTGCATCTATCGCGTTACTTTCCCCCGCACCGCGCGAACCAATCGCGATCGTTGTACTCAGTTCTACCGCATTCTGCATCGATTGTGCATCGATTGACGGTCGCTCGCCAGTCCAGCGTCAACCGGTCGATGGACACCGCAATCAACCTTCAGGTCCTCGCGCGGCGTGCGTTCGAAGGCGCAGGATCGATTCATGACCGCCACGGTGGCGATCAATCGAAGGAGCCGCGCCATGACGATCGCCGGAGCGTCCGTCCGCGAGACCCAGCATCCGTACCTGAATGGCAACTACGCGCCCGTGCGGGAGGAGATCACCGAATTCGATCTCGCCGTCACGGGAACGATTCCCACCTACCTCGACGGCCGTTATCTCCGCATCGGGCCCAACCCGCTCGGCGATCCGGACCCCGCCAGATATCACTGGTTCATCGGCGACGGAATGGCGCACGGTCTGCGGCTGCGTGACGGCAAGGCGCACTGGTACCGCAACCGGTATGTGCGCTCCGCCCATGTGGCACGCGCTTTGGGAGAGGTATGGCCTGGCGGCCCGCACGGCGGCGGATTCGATTTCGCCGCCAACACCAACATCATCGGGCACGCAGGCAAGACGTTTGCGATCGCCGAAATCGGTGTCCGGCCATACGAACTGACCGACGAACTGGAGACTGTCGGCCCGTCGGATTTCTGCGGCACGTTGTTCGGCGGATACACCGCGCATCCGAAGCGGGATCCGCAGACCGGAGAGCTGCATGCCGTGTCGTACAACCCGATGCGCGGCAACGTCGTTCAGTACACGGTCACCGCGGTCGACGGCAAGGTCCGCCGCACGGTGAACATCCGGTTGAACGCGCAGACGATGATGCACGACTTCTCGCTGACCGAGAAGTACATCGTGCTCTACGATCTGCCCGTCGCTCTGGACCTTGAGGGCACGCTGCGCGGCGGTCCTGCCAAGGCGGCCGCTGCGATGCTGACACGGCTCGCCGAGCACCACGCCGCACCGGATTTCTTGTTGCGCACGATCATGCGCCGATCAGAGCGTTCAGGACCGCCCCGCGGCGGCATGCCCTACCGATGGGCGCCGGAGCGACAGGCCCGGGTGGGGGTGCTGCCCCGCGAAGGGACTGCCGCCGACATTCGGTGGTTCGAGGTGCAGCCGTGTTACGTGTTCCATCCGCTGAATGCCTACGAAGACGGGGACCGCATTGTGCTCGATGTCGTGCGTCACGCGTCGGTCTTCAACAGCGGAGCGCGCATCGTCCCCGACGGGTCGACGCTGGACCGGTGGACCGTCGACCTTGCCACGGGGAAGGTCGCCGAAGAACGCCTCGATGACACTTCGCAGGAGTTTCCACGCGTCGACGAGCGCCTCGTCGGCAGGCGTCACCGGTACGGTTTCGCGGTCGGTTATGCCGACGGAGCAGCAGGGACGCCCGATTCGATCCTCAAGCACGACGTCGCGACGCAGCGCACTCAATCCGTGGGGTTCGGGGCCGGATGTGAGCCGGGCGAGTTCGTCTTCGTTCCGTCCACTGACGATGCAGCGGAGGACGACGGCGTGGCCATGGGGTTCGTGTACGACCGATCCACCGATCGCAGCGACCTCGTCCTGCTCGATGGGCAGACGCTGGAAACCGTCGCGACCGTGCATCTTCCGGCCCGGGTCCCGCATGGATTTCACGGCAACTGGGTGCCGACGGGCAGCTAGCATCGCCAAATGATCGGCGGGCGCACCGGCGAGTGGCACTGGCTGTGGGACGCCTATGTCGTAGGCATGTGCGTCGCGGCCGCCGCAGGGGTCGTCATGCTCGACCACCGCTTCCCCGGGAACGTCTTGATGGCGGTCGCGGCGTTGGCCGGCATGGCTGCGTGGGTGTTGATGTTCGGGCGCCATGTCGCCGGTGCGAACAAAGTCGATTGGCGAGTGCTGGTGTTTCTCGCGCCGCTGATCGGACTATGGATCGTCGCGTTGTCGGGATCCGCTATTGCAGTCGCCGCGGTGCCGGCGATCTATCCGCTGGTCTTCGCGACGCTGCCGCTGTCGGCCGCGCTCGTGGTGACGACGATGGTGAACGTCACACCTCTGAGCCTGGCACTGCTGATCCACGGGCCCAGTTGGCCCGATCTGCCTCTGGCGGTTGCCTTTACGCTCATGGGGCTGGTCGCAGCGCCCGTCATCGGAATCACGATCATGACGTCGATGAGGCAGCGCAAGAAGTTGGCCGCGCTGGTCGGTGAGCTTGCGGCGACCAGGGCCGAGAGCGCGCGGCTGTCGCGGGAGGCAGGCGCCGCGGCCGAGCGGGAGAGGTTGGCCAGGGAGATTCACGACACGCTTGCGCAAGGATTCACCAGCATCGTCGCGCTGGCGCAGGCCGTCGAGCCCGAACTGGACAGCGATACCGCGGCGGCCAAACGGCACGTCGAGCTGATCCGCACCACCGCTCGGGAGAACCTCGCCGAGGCCAGAGCGATGGTGGCCGAGCTGACGCCGACCGCGCTGCACGACGGCACGCTGGCCGCCGCCGTCCAACGCCAGTGCGAGCGGCTGTCGGCAGAAAACGGCATCGACGCCACGGTCCGCGTCGCCGGAGAGCTTCCGGCGCTGGGCATGGCGGCCGATGTGGTGCTGCTGCGCGCCACGCAAGAGTCGTTGGCCAACATTCGCAAGCATTCTCAGGCCAGCGCGGTGACGGTCGCGCTGACGCCCGTCGACCGTGGCGTCCGACTGTCGGTCGCGGACAACGGCATTGGCCTCGCCGATCAACGCGCCGACGGGTTCGGGCTGCGCGGCATGCGGGCAAGGGCAACGCAAGTGGGCGGCACGCTGACGGTGACGCCGACACCCGGCGGCGGGACGACGGTGATAGTCGAGGTCCCCGCATGACTGATCCGTCGACAAAAGTCCTATTGGTGGACGACCATCCCGTGGTTCGGGAGGGACTGCGCGGGATGATCGACGCGGAGCCGGACCTCACCGTGGTCGGCGAGGCGGGGTCGGGCGCCGAGGCCATCGCGATGGCCGAATCTTTGCGCCCCGACGTCATTCTCATGGACCTGCGAATGCCCGACGTGGATGGCGTGACGGCGACCAAACGCATCCTCGCGGTACTCCCCCACACCCGGATCGTCGTCGTCACGACCTATGAGTCCGACACCGACATCTTGCGCGCGGTCGAGGCCGGCGCCGCGGGATATCTGCTCAAAGACGCCACACGTGCCGAGCTGGCCGACGCCGTGCGCGACGCCGCGCGCGGCAAGACCGTGCTCGCCCCGACGGTCGCAGACCGCCTGGTTCACTTTGTGCGCCAACCTACTTCGGCCGCGCTCTCGGCACGGGAAGTCGAGGTGCTGGGCCAGGTCGCCAAGGGCAAGTCCAACCCGGAGATCGGCCGCGAGTTGCACATCAGCGAGGCGACCGTGAAAACCCATCTGCTGCGGGCGTTCAACAAGCTCGGCGTCTCGGATCGCACTGCGGCGGTCACCACGGCGATGTCGCTGGGGCTGCTCAGCTGATCGGATGGCGCAGGTGTGCGCGCGTGTCGATTTCGTCTTCGTCGAGAAAGGTCATCATCGGCACGCCCGGCGCGCACAGCATGAACACGACGAATCTGCTGGCGATGTCGGCACGAAGGTTGGCTGCCTGATAGTGCACGACGTCAAAGCCCGGTTCCCAGAACGCCTCACCGGCCTTGATTGCATACGGCTCGTCGCCTTCGAGCTCGAATAGGATCTCGCCCTCGAGCACATAGCCGAACACCGGGCCTGAGTGCCTGTGCGGCCCGGTGCCGGGATCCCCGGGCGGAATGGTGACGGTGGCGACCATCGCGTCGGAATCCGCGGCGATCACGGGAGTCTGGTGCAGCAGGACGTCCAGTGTGTTGGTCGGCGACGGCCCGATCGGCGGCATGCCAGAAACGCTAGCGCCACTGCATCGGAACGCGCCGGGCCATTTCTGCGTGAACAATGTGGGCCAATCAGGCGGTATGCCGTTGCGTGAGGCCGTTCGTGACTGGCTGATGATTCCTCCGCGAGCAGCTGTAGGGGGAGCTGCTCGCGCTTAAGAGGTGAGCCGTTGCACAGCCGCGTCGATGCGCTCATCGGTCGCAGTCAAGGCGACCCTGACGTGGCATGACCCACGCGGGCCGTAGAACTCGCCGGGCGCCACCAGGATTCCGTACTCGGCCAGCCAGGCGAGCGTGTCGCGGCAGGGCTCGTCGCGGGTAGCCCACACATACAGCCCCGCTTCGGAGTTGTCGACCGTGAGCCCCGCCGATTGCAATGCGGGTAGGAGCAAGGCCCGTCGTCGCGCATACCGCTCGCGCTGCTCGCGTTCGTGCGCATCATCGTCGAGCGCAGCGACCATGGCAGCCTGCACCGGCGTGGGCACCATCATGCCGGCGTGCTTGCGTACTGCGAGCAGCTCCGCGACCACGGCAGGGTCGCCGGCGACGAATCCCGCGCGATAGCCGGCCAGCGACGACGTCTTCGACAGTGAATGCACTGCCAACAACCCGGTGTGGTCGCCGTCGCAGACCGACGGATGCAGCACCGAAACCGGCTCGGCGTCCCAACCCAAACCGAGATAGCACTCATCGGACGCGATCAGGACACCACGGTCGCGAGCCCAGCCCACGACCTTGCGGAGGTGCTCGACGCCGAGCACCTTTCCGGTGGGGTTGCTCGGCGAATTCAAATAGACCAGCGCGGGCGACTGCGGCCCGAGCTGTGTCAGCGAGTCGGCGCGCACCACCTGAGCACTCGCCAGTTGAGCACCGACTTCGTAAGTGGGATAAGCGAGTTCGGGCACCACAACCAGGTCGTCGGGGCCAATGCCAAGCAGCGTCGGCAGCCACGCGATGAGTTCCTTGGTGCCGATCACCGGCAGCACCGCGTCGTCGGCGAGCCCAGTGATGCCGTATCGGCGGTGCAGGGCCGCACCGGCGGATGCACGCAGCGCCGGGGTGCCCGCCGTCGTCGGGTAGCCGGGCGACGAGCTGGCGGCTGCCAGCGCCTCACGGATCAACGGTGCCACCGGATCGACCGGCGTGCCAACCGATAAGTCGACGATGCCGTCAGTGTGCGACCGTGCGAGCGCGGTGACGTCGGCCAGGGTGTCCCACGGGAACACCGGCAGTGACGCCGAAACCAGGCGACGTGCCACGTCAAACGTGGACGTTACGAATCCTCACCTTGAGGCGGGAGGTCCTTGACCGACTGCGGATCGTTCTCGGTCATGCCGACCTTCGACGCGCCGCCGGGCGAACCCAGCTCGGCGAAAAAGTCGGCATTGATCTGGGTGTATCCGCTCCACTGGTCGGGCACATCATCTTCGTAATAGATGGCCTCGACAGGGCACACCGGCTCGCATGCGCCGCAGTCGACGCACTCGTCCGGGTGGATGTACAGCATGCGTGCGCCCTCGTAGATGCAATCGACCGGGCACTCTTCGATGCATGCCTTGTCTTTGATGTCGACGCAGGGTTCGGCAATCGTGTACGTCACTGAGGTCTCCTCGATCTCCTGCCAGTGGGGCTGCCGGTCTTGGTCGGGCCCGCCGAAAAGTCGCTGCCAATATTCCCGCCAGTATCTCAGCGGCTGGTTGGACGCCTGTGTCAGTGTGCCCTAACTTTTACGCCGCCCGGTTAAGGGTTGCGCGTGGTTACTGATACTAAACGTTGCACATACAAGTCGCCTAGGGCCACACCCACCTGACTTGGCCTTCGCGCTGCTCTCGGCGCTGTGTGACTCCGACCACACTTGCGCCGAGGCTGTGATCGCCTGCGAGCCGGGCGAAATCGGGCCCACGACGGAAGACCGGCAGCCCATGGCGTGTTCCAGCAGGTAGCAATTGCTTAGCTCGACTAAGCCTGAAGAAGGAGTCACGAAAATGAAGAGATTCACCCTTGGATTAGCCAGTGCCAGTGCATTCGCAGCGCTCGCGATCGGCCTCGCCAGCCCGGCCATGGCGGCGCCGCGCGACATCACCCCGAATTACGACGCTGTCTATGTCACCGATGGCCACACGGCGTCGTATCAGCCCGTTGACTGCTCGGTGCACGTCAACTCCGGCGGCACAGACGTCAACGTGAACTGGTGCTGACCTGACGATCGCCGGCCTATGCGCCTGGTTGCAGTGCAACACGTTGCATAGGCCGTGCGATCGCCATAGGCTGCCCGCGTGGCGCTCCCCCACGCGATCCTGGTGTCGCTGTGCGAGCAGTCGGGCTCCGGCTACGAGTTGGCCCGCCGATTCGACCGGTCCATCGGCTACTTCTGGGCTGCCACCCATCAGCAGATCTATCGGACGCTGAAAGTGATGGAGGACCACGGCTGGGTGCGCGTCACGCCGGTCGTGCAGCAGGGCAGGCCGGACAAGAAGGTCTACACGATGTCCGACGCCGGCCGCGCCGAGCTGGCCCGCTGGATCGCCGAACCGCTGTCGGGACGCGGCAGCTCTGTGGCTGACAACCGCACCCGCGACATCGTAATCAAGGTTCGCGGCGCCGAGTACGGCGATGTCGACGCGGTGCGCGCTCAGGTGGCCGCGCTGCGGGCCGAGCGCGCCGACCTTCTCGACACCTACCGCGGATTCGAGAAGCGTCAGTTCCCCGACCCCGGCGGACTGTCTGGCAGCGCACTGCATCAGTACCTGGTGCTGCGCGGCGGCATCCGCGCCGAGGAGAACGCGATCGACTGGCTCGACGAAGTGACCGCGGCCTTCAAGGAGGCTCGGTGACGTATCCAAACCTATTGTCTCCGTTGGATCTTGGCTCCACCACGCTGCGCAACCGGGTGGTGATGGGCTCGATGCACACCGGCCTCGAAGACCGTGCCCGCGACACCGACCGGCTAGCCGAATACTTCGCCGAGCGCGCCCGCGGTGGCGTCGGCCTGATCATCACCGGCGGATATGCGCCGAACCGCACCGGCTGGCTGCTGCCGTTCGCCGCGCAGATGCTGTCGTCGTCGGACGCCCGTCGACATCGCCGCATCACCGGGCCGGTGCACGATGCTGGCGGCAAGATCCTGTTGCAGGTGCTGCACGCCGGTCGCTATGCGTACCACCCGTTTTCGGTGAGCGCGTCGTCGATCAAGGCACCCATCAACCCGTTCCGTCCGCGGGCGTTGCGGGACGTCGACGGCACCATCGACGACTTCGCCCGCTGCGCCGAGCTGGCCCGCGAAGCGGGGTACGACGGCGTCGAGATCATGGGCAGCGAAGGCTACCTGCTCAACCAGTTCCTCGCCCCGCGCACCAACAAGCGCGCCGACGCCTGGGGACCCTCACCAAAAAAGCGGCGACGGATGCCGGTTGAGAGCGTGCGTCGGACCCGCGCGGCGGTCGGCGACGACTTCATCATCTGCTACCGGATGTCGATGGCCGACTACGTCGAGGATGGTCAGAGCTGGGACGAAATCATCGCGCTGGCAACCGAAGTCGAGGGGGCGGGGGCGACGATCATCAACTCCGGCTTCGGATGGCACGAAGCGCGGGTGCCCACCCTCGTGACCTCGGTGCCCAACAGCGCGTTCGTCGACATCAGCAACGCAGTGGCCGAACACGTGAGCATCCCGGTGGTCGCGTCCAACCGCATCAACATGCCCCAAGCCGCCGAACGGATC
>JAJKIB010000201.1 GCA_021154745.1 Mycobacterium sp. | reverse complement strand
TGCGGTCCCGCTCATCAGCGGCGCAGGCCGCGTACTCGGTGCCCACCGCGGCCGACTGGGCAGAAGTGCAATGACCGAGGCCAATTCGGTCGTCGGACCCACCGTCGCGCAGCGGTGGCGCAGCGCGCGGTGGGTGCTGCTGGCGCTGGTCGTCATCGTCGGGGTGGCCACGCTCAGCAGCTATCTGACAGCGCCGCGGCCCGGTGGCCCGATGGATCCGGACTCGACATCACCGGAGGGCGCTCGAGCGCTGGCCACGATCCTGCGTGAGCACGGCGTCGACGTCGTCGCGGCCGGCGACATCGCCGCGGTGGAAAGGGCGGCGCGGCCCGACACCCTGATCCTCGTAGCTCAAACGTTCTATCTGTTCGACGATGAAGTGCTGCAGCGATTGGCCGAGCTTCCCGGCGATCGACTGCTGGTGGCGCCGGTGTCTCGGACCCGCGAAGAGCTCGCACCCGAGATACGCCTCGGTGGCGGTACCACTTTCGGCGACTCCGAGCCCGACTGCGACTTGAGGGAGGCGACGCGCGCCGGCGCGGTGCAATTCGGCCTCAGCGACGCGTACGAGGCGACAGGCGACACACCCGTGACCCGCTGCTACGGCGGTGCCCTGATCCGCTACACCCACAACGGCCGCGAAGTAACGGTCGTCAGCGCCAGCGACTTCATGACGAACTCCGGGCTGCTAAAACAAGGTAACGCCGCACTCGCGATGAACCTCGCGGGCTCACATCCCCGGGTGATCTGGTACGCCCCTCAGCACAGCGAAGCGGAAAGCGAATCCACTGGCGGCGCACGGATTACCGACTTCATCCCTGACCAGGTCGGGTGGGTCGTTCTGCAGCTCTGCCTCGTCATCGCGCTGGTGGCGATGTGGAAGGGTCGACGCATCGGCCCGCTTGTCGCCGAGCAGTTGCCTGTGGTGGTCCGGGCCTCGGAAACCGTCGAGGGCCGCGGGCGGCTGTACCGGTCGCGGCGCACACGTGACCGCGCGGCCGACGCGCTGCGAACGGCTGCGTTGCAGCGGATGATGCCCCGCATCGGTCTTGGACACGACGCCGAGCCTCCCGCGGTCGTGACGGCGGTCGCCGAGCGATGCGGGTTACCCCCACAAGCGGTGGCACACATTCTGTTCGGTCCTGCCCCCGCCAGCGATCCCGAATTGGTCAATCTCGCACACGAACTCGACAACATCGAAAGGCAGGTCGCTCAATCGTGACTCAGCCAACAGCACAAACCGCGGCGGCGACATCGGAGCCCGCCCGAAATGCCCTGCTTGCCTTGCGAGGTGAGATCGCCAAGGCGGTCGTCGGGCAGGACGCCGTAGTCAGCGGTTTGGTGATCGCACTGTTGTGCCGTGGCCACGTGTTGCTGGAAGGCGTTCCCGGTGTTGCGAAGACGCTGCTGGTCCGGACACTCGCGGCTGCGTTGCAGCTCGATTTCAAGCGAGTGCAGTTCACTCCGGATCTGATGCCGGGCGACGTCACCGGATCACTCGTATACGATGCCCGCACCGCAGAATTCGAGTTTCACTCCGGACCGGTTTTCACCAATCTGCTACTGGCCGATGAGATCAACCGCACTCCGCCCAAAACGCAGGCCGCCCTGCTGGAGGCCATGGAGGAACGTCAGGTCAGCGTCGAGGGCCAACCGCGTGCCCTGCCGGACCCGTTCATCGTCGCCGCGACACAGAACCCGATCGAGTACGAGGGCACGTACCAACTGCCTGAGGCGCAGTTGGACCGGTTCCTGCTGAAGCTCAATGTGCCCCTGCCGCCACGGGATCAGGAGATCGCGATCCTGGATCGTCACGCGCGCGGCTTCGACCCTCGGGATCTGTCCGCGGTGAAACCCGTTGCGGGCGTCTCAGAACTGGCGGCCGGCCGCGAGGCGGTGCGCGAAGTGCTGGTGGCCGACGAGGTGCTCGGCTACATCGTCGACATCGTCGGGGCGACACGGCACTCACCGTCTTTGCAATTGGGGGTGTCGCCGCGTGGCGCGACGGCGCTGTTGGCCACGGCGCGGTCGTGGGCGTGGCTGTCCGGCCGCAATTACGTAACCCCCGACGACGTCAAGGCGATGGCCCGTCCGACTCTGCGGCACCGGGTGGCGCTGCGGCCGGAGGCCGAACTCGAGGGCGCCAACCCCGATGGCGTGCTCGACGGCATACTCGCGGCAGTGCCGGTGCCGCGCTAGTGATCCTGACCGGCCGGGTCGGCCTGATCGCCCTGATCTGCATTCTGCCGATCGCGATCTCACCGTGGCCGGCAATCACTTTCGTCGTCCTGCTGGCGGCGTTGGTCGCGGTGGTCACCGTGGACGTGGCGCTGGCGGCCAGCACCCGCAGGCTGAAATGCGGTCGGCTCGGCGAGACGGCCGCACGGCTGGGCCAGCCCGTCGACGCGGTGTTGGTGGTCGAGAATGCCAGCGGCCGGCGCTTTCGCGGGCGGATCCGCGACGCCTGGGCGCCCAGCGCCCGCGCCGAGCCACGCACACATCCGGTCAATCTCGCTGCGGGACAACAGATCCGACTCGTCACGCAGCTCAGGCCGGTTCGCCGCGGCGATCAGCGGTCTGCGCTTGTCACGGCACGCTCGGTCGGACCCTTGGGTCTGGCCGGTCGGCAGAGCTCACTTCGGGTGCCATGGCAGATCCGGATCCTGCCGCCGTTCCTGTCCCGCAAGCACTTGCCCTCGCGGCTGGCCAAGCTGCGGGAACTCGAAGGCATGACACCGGTGTTGATTCGTGGTCAGGGCACCGAATTCGATTCGCTGCGTGAGTATGTCATCGGCGACGACGTCCGCTCCATCGACTGGCGCGCCACCGCCCGGCGTGGAGACGTGGTGGTGCGGACGTGGCGGCCCGAGCGCGACCGTCGGGTGGTGATCGTGCTCGACACCGGCCGCACGTCGGCGGGTCGCGTCGGGGTCGACCCGACTGCCAGCGACCCCGGCGGCTGGCCGCGACTGGACTGGTCGATGGACGCCGCGCTGCTGCTGGCCGCGCTGGCAGCGCGCGCAGGTGACCACGTCGACTTCATCGCCCACGACCGGGTGACCCGGTCCGGCGTCTACAACGCGTCGCGCACCGAGCTTCTCGCACAGCTGGTCGATGCGATGGCGCCGCTACAACCCGCGCTGGTGGAATCCGACGCGCGCGCGATGGTGGCCGCGGTGCAACGGCGGATCCGGCGACGGGCCCTTGTGGTCCTGTTGACCGACCTGAACGCGTCGGCGCTCGACGAGGGCTTGATGGCGGTGCTGCCGCAGCTGTCCGCCAAACATCAGCTGTTGCTCGCGGCCGTCGCGGATCCGCGCGTCGAGCACCTTGCCGCCGGTCGCGCCGACGCGGCCCAGGTGTACGACGCCGCAGCGGCCGAACGGGCGCGCAACGACCGCCGCGCGATCGCGTCGCGGCTGCGGCGGTCCGGCGTCGACGTGGTGGACGCCCCGCCCGAGGAATTGGCACCCGAACTGGCCGACCACTATCTGGCGATGAAGGCCAGCGGCCGGCTCTAGCGCGTTGGCACCACATCGGGAGCGTCGTCGACATCGCCGGTCTCCCCCGCCCTGGCTGCCTTGCGGCCGAAATGGAAAATATAAGCGAGGAAAGCGATTTCGACTGCGACGCCGATGCCGATGCGAACAATCGTCGGTAGCGTCGACGGTGTCACCAGTGCCTCGATCAGACCCGAAACCAGCAGCACACCGACCAGCCCGACGGCCACCGCCACGACGGCTCTGCCCTGTTCGGCGAGCACCTGCCCGCGGGGCCGGTTGCCCGGCGACACCACCGACCAACCCAGCCGCATTCCTGATGAGCCGGCCAGGAACACCGCCGTCAGTTCGAGCAGCCCGTGCGGCGCGAGTAGACCGAGGAAGATGTCGGCCTTACCCGCGTCGAACATGAACGCCGCGACCACCCCGAGATTGAGTGCGTTTTGGAACAGCAGATATGGGATCGGGATGCCGAGCAGAATCGCAAAGGCGATGCATTGCAGCGAGACCCACGAGTTGTTCACCCACACTTGCAGCGCGAACGACCCGGAGGGGTTCTCGCTGTAGTAGGACGCGAAGTCGTGGTTGACCAATTCCTCGATCTCACTTGGGGTCTTGAGGCTGGACTGCAGCTCCTGATTGCCGGAGACCCACAGGGCGATCAGCACGACCACGAAGAAGAACGCCACCGCCGTGCCGAGCCACCACCGCCACGACCGGTACGCGACCACGGGGAACGACACCAACCAGAACCGGACGAACTCACTCCACAGCGGCGCGTGCGCACCGGTCACCGCCGAACGCGCTTGGGCCACCAGCCCCGACAATCTGCCGACGAGCACCGAATCAGTCGATGCGGTCCGCACCATCGACAAGTGCGTCGACACCCGCTGGTAGAGGTCGACCAGTTCGTCGACCTCCGCGCCGGTCAATCGCCGACGCCGCTTCACCAGCGCCTCGAGCCGGTCCCACGTCGGGCGATGCGCCAGTACGAACGCGTCGACATCCACGTGGCAAATCCTAGTAGCGTTGTTCGGTATGGTCCGCCAGCAAGAACAAGTGGTGACCGGGGATGCGGTGGTCCTGGATGTTCAGATCGCCCAGCTACCGGTGCGCGCGCTGTCGGCGATGATCGATGTCACCGTCGTGTTCATCGCCTACATCATCGGCCTGCTGTTGTGGGCGAGCACGGTGACGCAGTTCGACACCGCGTTGTCGGCGGCGGTGCTGATCATCTTCACCGTGCTGTCCTTGGTGGGCTATCCGATTGCGTTCGAGACCGCGACCCGAGGCCGGTCGCTGGGAAAGATCGCGCTGGGCCTGCGGGTGGTGTCGGATGACGGTGGTCCGGAACGCTTCCGCCAAGCGCTGTTTCGTGCGCTGGCCGGGGTGATCGAGATCTGGATATTCGCAGGCGGCCCGGCGGTGATCTGTAGCGTGCTGTCGACCAAGGGGAAACGCATCGGCGACATCTTCGCGGGCACTGTCGTCATCAGTGAGCGCGGGCCCCAGCTGACCCCACCGCCGCCGATGCCGCCGCAGCTGGCGTGGTGGGCATCGTCGCTTCAGTTGTCGGGTCTTCGTGCCGAGCAGGCCGAACTGGCCCGCCAGTTCCTTTCCCGCGCACCGCAATTGGATCCTGCGGTCCGTGATCAGATGGCGTACCGGATCACCGGCGAGGTCGTCGCACAGATATCGCCGCCGCCCCCGCCGGGCGTGCCGCCACAGCTGGTGCTGGCTGCGGTACTGGCCGAGCGGCACCGTCGGGAACTTGCGCGGCTGCGCCCCCCGCCCCCGGCCGCTCTGCCGCCGCAATGGCCTGCGCAGCCTGCATACCAGCAGCCTGGGCAGCCGGTATCGCCCTCATCAGCGGACTCCGGCGGCCTCACTCCGCCGAGCTGACAATGCCCGGGGCTAAGCGGTTTGCGGTCGTCGCGCTCATACTGAGCGCGGCAGCCTGTGGATCCGAATCACATGAATCGGCCCTGGGACCGCCCAAGGTCACCACGACGTTCGGCGTGGGCGCCGGCCCGATGTCCGACGTTGCATCGGATCCCTCTACTCATAGGGCGTACGTGACCAGCAGCGGCGGCGACTCGCTCTACGTCGTCGACGCCGAATCGCGTACCGCCACAATCAAGGTGGGTAAGGCGCCCGCCTTCGCGGCTGTGGACCCGACCACTCAGACCGCCTACGTCACGAGCGGGAACTCGGTGTCCGTCGTCGACATCGCGTCGGGTTCGATTACCGGCACCATCCAGGTCGGAGAAGGTCCCGATGGCATTGAAGTGGACTCGTCCACCCGAACCATCTATGTCGCGAATGCCGGGGACAATTCGGTCTCGGTCATCGACGCCCATTACCGGAAGACCGCCGCGACAATCAAAGTCGGCGACTCGCCGGACAAAATGGGTGTAGACCCGGAGAGCCACATCCTCTACGTGTCGAACCGGGGAAGCGGCTCGGTTTCGGTCATCGATCCCGCGAAATCGGCGGTCATTGACACCATCACGGTTGGCAAGGGTCCGGGCGATGTCGCCATCGATCCTCCTCGGCATGTCGCCTTCGTCCCCAATGCTGACGACGATTCGGTGTCGGTACTCGATCTCGAGAAGCGCACCGTCGTCGACACGATCAAGGTGGGCGATCACCCGACTGCGGCGACAGTCGACTCCGACGCCCACACTGTGTACGTCACCAACTCCGGCAGTGCATCTGTGTCGGTGATCGATTCGGAGAAGCGAGCCGTCACCGACACGGTCGAAGTGCGCGACGGTCCGCGAACCGTCGCCGCGGATCCGTCCACGCACACCGCCTGGGTCGTCAACTACAAGGACAATTCGATCTCGGTCATCAAACGCTAGCCGCGTCACCGATAACGCAGTCCGACGAGCATCAATGCTGCGCTGACAAAACTGGTGACCGTGCGCGCGTGGTTCCATGCGGTCCACGTCGAGAAATACGCCTGCCACTCGCGGGCGGCGTCGGCCACCGACAAGCCCTCGGGGTTGACCGTGTCGAGGTGATTGTTGAGCGGGACGTTGAACGCCATCGTGATGATGGCGGCCAGAATCCCGAACACGGCGCCGATCAGCACCCACCAGCTTCCAGGCTGATTCAGCCGCACCACCGCGATCACACCCACGACGAGGGCAAGGATCGTCGCAGCGAAATACCCCAGGAGAAACGCCGGGTTTGCATTCGCCTCGGCGTTGATGCCGCGCATTGCGGTGATGGCATCGACAGGACCGGTGCGGTCCAGACCGCGCATCACGAAGGTCGAGAACACGTACATCATTCCGCCCGCGGCGGCACTGGCGAGCGCGGCGAGGGAGGTCAGGACGACAAACGGACTTGTATTCATGACCCGGAGTCAACCGGGAGCCGTCCAGCCGATCCATCGTTGACCGTCCCGACTGCATACGCGACCGTCCCGATGGTTACCCGCCTCGTATGACACGCCTACGAGTGCTCACCCTCAACGTCGAGAATGTCGAAGGCGACCCCCGACGGACCAAGGCCATCAACACCGAAATCCGTCGCATTGACCCCGATCTGGTCGCATTGCAGGAGGTCATTGCCGATCCGGA
>JAJKIB010000200.1 GCA_021154745.1 Mycobacterium sp. | reverse complement strand
GCCACTTCTACACCCCGTGGAGTTGGCTTCCGCGGATCATCATGCAGTTCACCGCGGGCGCGCTGGCTTGCGCCGCGGTTCGCAAGTTGGAGCTGTCTGACGGTCCGCGCCGCCGGGCCGGATATGTCTCCATGGCGCTCGGCGTCGGCATCATCGCAATTCTCTACGTCCTGGATGCGCATCCTCTGCCAAAGATCTCCGACTCGAGTGGGCTCGTCGACGTGTTGTTCGTGCCGCTCGTCGTGACGTTGGCGGCCGGAGTCGGCAGCCTGCCGCGGATGCTGTCCACCCGAGTGATGGTGTACGGCGGATATGTGTCGTTCAGCCTGTACATGGTGCACGAGTTGGTGCACACGGCGTGGAATTGGACCACAGCGCAATTCGGTATCGTCCTCACGCCTAGTTGGGGAGCGAAGTTGACAATGGTTGGCGTCTTTGCCGTCGCGCTCCTCGGTGCAGTGCTGCTGTACCACTTCGTGGAGGAGCCGGGCCGGGTCTGGATGCGCAGAATGGTCAAGGCTCGCGACACCCAGGCCGACGCTCGAGTTCAACCCGCCGAGGCCCGTTCCGAGGCCCCCGATCCGGTGCACGGCAAGCTCCAGCCGCTGCACGGCCCACGGCAAGTGCCGGCAAATGCCGTCGCTGCCCGCGCAGGTTGACCGTTGCCAGACAGCCGAATCCTGCTGTGCCCGATGACAAAGCAGCAGTTTTGTAACGCCTTGTGCACAATCTGGTCGACGCCGACTTTTTCGCGGGTTGGGCCGTAGGCTGTTCCGGTGAATCGTCTCGTCACACTTTTCGTCGCGATCGCTCTGGTGGTTGGCGTGCTGGGCGCCCGATCAACACCGTTGAGGCACAACGACATCCTGACCTTGGACGCATCGGTGAATCACATCGCCGTGGTCGGGGATTCCTACACAACCGGTGGCGATCTAGGTGGTCTTGGTCCCAGCGGATGGACCGCCCGCGCCTGGCAGTTGCTGGCTGAGCAAGGAATACGCGTGACTGCCGATGTGGCCGCAGAGGGTGGCGCCGGGTACGGCACACGCGGCAACCACGGCAGTGTCTTCGAGGACCTCACGGCCGACGCGGTCAAGCCCGACGATGTGTTGGTGGTGTACTTCGGCTCGCGAAACGACCAAGGGGTCGATCCGGCGCAACTGTCGATTCTGGCGTGGGGCACGTTCCAATTGGCGCGTCGGACAGCACCATCAGCGAAATTCCTGGTTATCGGACCGCCATGGCCGACCGCCGATCCGCCCAGTCCCGTGCTGAGGATCCGCGACGCCCTGAAGTATCAGGCCGGTCTGGTGAACGCGACATTCATCGACCCGATTGGCGCCGGCTGGTTCGTCGGCCGGCCCGAGTTGATCGGCAAGGACGGCGTCCATCCGACCGACGCGGGCCATGCCTACATGGCGGAGAAGATTGCGCCATTGATCGGCGCACAACTGACTCGACGAGTCTGAGCGGGCAAGCACCCAAATGCACGAGACCCCGCGAGCCGGGTGGGCTCGCGGGGTCTCGCTTCGAGTTGACCAGGCTCTGGCGCTACTTGATGTCGAACCTGTCGTTGTTCATCACCTTGACCCAAGCTTTGGTGAAGTCCGCAACGAACTTCTCCTTGGCGTCGTCCTGCGCGTACACCTCGGCCAGCGCGCGCAGCACCGAGTTGGAGCCGAACACCAGATCGTTCGCGGTGGCGGTCCACTTAGTCTGGCCCGAAGCGCGGTCCACGCCCTCGTAGATGTTCTCCGCCGCCCCCGACTTCCACTCCGTGCCCATATCGAGCAGGTTGACGAAGAAGTCGTTGGTCAGCACGCCGGGCTTGTCGGTGAACACGCCGTGCTTGCTGCCGCCGTGGTTGGCGCCCAGTGCGCGCAGACCACCGACGAGCACTGTGAGCTCCGGAGCGGTCAGGTCCAGCATGTATGCCCGCTCCACCAGCAGTTGCTCCAGCGGAGCCTTCTCACCCGCACGCACATAATTGCGGAAGCCGTCGGCCCGCGGCTCGAGCAACCCGAACGACTCCACATCGGTGTCCTCCTGCGAGGCGTCGGTGCGTCCGGGAGCGAACGGAACCGTGATCGCGACCCCGGCGTCCTTGGCCGCCTTCTCGACGGCCGCCGTGCCGGCGAGCACGATCATGTCGGCCAGCGAGACCTTCTTGCCACCGGAAGCCGAGCCGTTGAAGTCCTGCTGGACCTTTTCCAGGACCGGCAGCACCTTCGACAACTCAGCGGGCTCGCTGATCTCCCAGTCCTTCTGCGGCGCAAGGCGAATCCGCGCACCATTGGCGCCACCGCGCTTGTCGGTGCCGCGGTAGCTGCCCGCCGACGCCCACGCGGTGTTGACCAGCTGAGCGACCGACAGCCCCGATTCGAGCACCTTGGCCTTCAGCGACGCGATGTCCTGCTCGTCGATCAGTTCGTGGTCGACCGCAGGAACCGGGTCCTGCCACAGCTGCGGCTCGGCAACCCACGGACCCAGGTACCGGGAGATCGGCCCCATGTCGCGGTGCAACAGCTTGTACCACGCCTTGGCGAAGGCCTCGTTGAGCTCCTCGGGATGATCAAGCCAGCGCCGAGTGATCTCGCCGTAGATCGGATCGACCCGCATCGAGATGTCGGTGACCAACATGGTGGGTTTGCGCTTCTTCGACGAGTCGAACGGATCCGGGATGATCCCCTCGGCGTCCTTTGCCTCGAACTGCCACGCGCCGCCGGGGCTCTTGGTCAGCTCCCACTCGTAGCCGTAGAGGATCTCGAGGTAGCTGTTGCTCCACTTCGTCGGCGTGGGCGACCACACCACCTCGAGGCCGCTGGTGATCGCGTCACCGGCCTTACCGGAGGCGAACGCGCACTTCCAGCCCAGGCCCTGCTGCTCGATCGGGGCGGCCTCGGGCTCCGGCCCGACGAGGTCGCCGTCGCCCGCGCCGTGAGTCTTGCCGAGGGTGTGGCCACCGACGATCAGCGCGGCGGTCTCCTCGTCGTCCATCGCCATCCGGCCGAACGTCTCGCGAATGTCGTGGGCTGCGGCCAACGGATCCGGCTTGCCCTCGGGGCCTTCGGGATTCACATAGATCAGGCCCATGGTCGTCGCGCCGTACGGTTGGGCGAGTTCGCGCTCACCGGAGTACCGCTTGTCGGTGCCCAACCATTCGTCCTCTTCACCGAAGAGAATTTCCTCGGGCTCCCACACGTCCTGGCGGCCGAAGCCGAAGCCGAACGTCTTGAAGCCCGCCGACTCCAGCGCAACGTTGCCGGCGAAGATGATCAGGTCGGCCCACGAGATCTTGTTGCCGTACTTCTTCTTGACCGGCCACAGCAACCTGCGAGCCTTGTCGAGGTTGACGTTGTCGGGCCAGCTGTTCAGTGGCGCGAAGCGCTGCATACCCTGGCCGCCGCCGCCACGGCCGTCGTGAATGCGGTAGGTGCCGGCGGCGTGCCAGCTCATGCGGATCATCAGGCCGGCGTAGCTGCCATAGTCGGCGGGCCACCAGTCCACCGAAGTGGTCAGCACGGACATCACGTCCGCCTTGAGCGCCTCTGGGTCGAGCTTCTTGAATTCCTCGGCGTAGTCGAAGTCCTCACCCAATGGGTTGGACAACGACGAGTGCGCATGCAGGCTCGACACGTCGACCTGATCGGGCCACCAGTCCCGGTTCGTCAAGGGCGCGTGCGCCTTTGGCGTGGGCGATGCGATGGCAGGGTTCTCGCTCTCGCTCTTGCTCGCCGTCGCGGTCGCGGGAGCGGGCGGGCGGCTGTCGGATGTATCAGATGACACAGCATTCCTTCCGGGGGTGAGTGAAACGGGCTGTGATCACGGGTGTGATCGCGAAGCTTGTGACGCCGAGCAGTCGGGGCATAACCCCCAGTAGATGACTTCGGCCTCGTCGAGCACGAAGCCGTCCAGAGCGCCGTCACGGTCTGACGGGGTGAGGCAGGGCGCCTCGCCGACGGCACAATCGACGTCGGCGATGACGCCGCAGGACCGGCAGACGACGTGGTGGTGGTTGTCACCGATCCGCGATTCGTAACGAGCGACGGACCCGGATGGCTGGATTCGCCGAACCAGGCCGACGGTGGTCAGGGCGGCGAGGACGTCATAGACCGCTTGCCGCGACACCTCGGGCAGGTCGGCACGCACGGCACCGAAAATCGTCTCGGTGTCCGCGTGCGGATGAGAGTGAACCGCTTCCAGCACCGCCACCCGAGGGCGCGTCACGCGCAGGTCAGCTGCTCGGAGCTGATCCGCGTAATCCGGTGCCGGGGCCACGCCACCAATAATGCCCCTTTTCTGGAATCAGTCAAGTCTTTCTCCGGATCATTTTGCCGAGAAAGAATCGCGTCGATTTCATGGCTCCCGCAGCGATTCTCTTTGCGGCAATGTGTCGACAACATCAGTTACCCGCGAAACATCCGGGCGCGCAACACAACAGCGCGCACCGGCGGTAGACGTCGGCCCGGAAAGGCATGTAATGGCCCTACTTGCACCCCCAGCGCCTCCGAGCGCCCCCTCGCGCCCCCGCGACGTGTTTCTGCCGGGCGATTCGCGGCGGCAGTCCCGACTCGCCACGCTGCGCCGCCGGCTGCGCTGGCCACTGGGTGTCTACACGACGCCGGTGGCGATCCTCGTCGTGTGGGAGATCCTCGCCAGGGCGGGAATCCTCAAGCCGACGTATGCACCGGCGCCCACCGACATTCTGAGCACGACAGTGGAGCTGTGGAGGGACGGGGTTCTCGGTCCCGATCTGGCGATCTCGGTGCAGCGCGCGGGGATTGGTCTCGCGATCGGTTTGACCGTCGGCATCGTCACCGGCGTACTCGGCGGTTTCCTACGCACGGGCGAGTACGTGTTCAACGGCGTCGCACAGATCCTCAACACGGTCCCGTTGCTCGCCGTGCTGCCGCTGTTCGTCGTGTGGTTCGGCATCGATGAGCTGACGAAGGTGCTGCTGATCGCGTTCGGAGCAGGCGTGCCCATGTATCTGAATCTCTTCGCAGCGATCCGTGGCGTCGACCAACGCCTGATCGAGATGGCCCGCACCACCGGCGCCGGCCCGTGGCGAGTTGTCACCCGCGTGCTCGTCCCCGGTGCACTTCCCGGCTTTCTTGTCGGCCTGCGGTTTTCACTTGCGTACAGCATCCTGGGTCTGGTCGCCGCCGAGACCATCAATGCCGACGAGGGACTCGGCTTCCTGATCACCCAGGCCCAGACATATCTGCAGACCAACAAGGTCTTCGTCGGCTTGGTGATCTATTCCATCCTCGGCCTTCTCGCCGACCAGTTCGTGCGGATTCTCGAGCAAGTGCTGTTGCGGTGGCGACCCAGTTATGAGGCGGCATGACCGCCACCACTGCCACCGCGCCGCACACGGAGACGGGTGTGCTGGTCGAGCAGGTCGTCCGCAGGTTCGGTGATCGCGTCGTCCTGGACCGCCTCGACCTCGCCATCGACGACGACGAACTCGTGGTCCTCCTCGGCCCCTCAGGCTGTGGCAAGAGCACACTGCTGCGCCTGCTGGCCGGGTTGGACAAGCCGGACGGCGGCCGCATCGAAGTGCCAGCCAAACGCGCGATCGTCTTCCAGGGCGACCGCTTGTTGCCGTGGCAACGCGTCTTGCGCAACGTCACGTTGGGGCTACACAGTGCAGACGCCGACCAACGTGCACGCAAAGCGCTCACCGAGGTGAACCTGTCAGGTCGCGAAAAGGCTTGGCCCAAACAACTTTCCGGCGGCGAGGCGCAGAGGGTCGCATTGGCCCGCGCCCTGGTGTCTGAGCCGGAGCTGGTGCTGCTCGACGAGCCGTTCGCAGCGCTGGACGCGATTACCCGGCTTCGAATGCACGATCTGGTGCGCGAGCTCCGTCGCAAACACCACGCATCCATGCTGCTCGTCACCCATGACGTCGATGAGGCCATCGCGCTCGCCGACCGGATCGTCGTGATGAGCAACGGACGAATCGGCGACTCACACGGGGTGCATCTCACGCCCGCCGAGCGGGAAGCAAGCGTCGCCCGCGAAGAACTGCGTGCAGCACTGCTGTCCGACCTCGGCCTCGCAAGCCAGCACTGAACTTTTACCCCTACAGGAGAAGTCATGTCCCACAGATCTTTTCGACTCACATTCGCGGCAGTGCTGCTCAGTGTGACGAGCGTCCTTGCCGCCTGCTCCTCATCGAAGGCGCCCGACGCCCCGCTGAGTGGTGCGGGCGGTTCGAGCCACCCCGAGTGGAGTCGATACACGTTCACCTTCGGTGACAACGGCGGCGACGGCAGCGAGGAACTGTCGAAGGTGACCGGCGCCTTCGACGATGCGCCGTACAAGGTCAAATTCGCCCGCTTCGACTACGGCCCACCGCTCGTGCAAGCCGCCGCGTCCGGCGATATCGACCTCGGCTACGTCGGTGATGTCCCGCCGATCACCGGGGCGGCAAAGCAATTCGGCTTCAAGATCGTCGCGGTCCAGCGCGGCGCCGACCAGACCAAGGCCGCCGAGAACATCGTCGTGCCGAAGGGATCCCCGATCCAGACGCTGGCCGACCTCAAGGGCAAGAAGCTCGCCATCCCGCAGGGCAGCTCGGCGCACGGGCTGGCGCTGCTGGCGCTGAAGAGCGTGGGTCTGACGCCCAAGGACGTCCAGCTGGTCTACCTCAGCCCGGCGGCGGGCGCCTCCGCATTCAACTCCGGCAAGGTGGACGCGTGGTCGATCTGGAACCCGCCGTCGGCGATCGCGGTCAAGGACGGTGCCCGCATCATCGCCAAGGGCGTGCCGCCGATCGACCAGGTCAACAACTACTACGTGGCAACCGACAAGTCGCTGGCCGACCCGAACCGCCGGGCGGCACTGGCGGACCTTCTCACTCGCGTCGCCCGCATATTCACCTGGGCCCAGCAGCATCCGGACCAATACGCCAAGGCCATCGCGAAGGAGACGGGTGTCTCCTTGGACGATGCCCGGACCACCGTCGATTCCTACCCGTTCAAGATCACCGAGGTCCTACCCGAGGATGTCAAAGCCCAACAGGCCCTCAGTGACGCGTTCTTCGATGCAGGTGAGATCACCAAAAAGGTCGACATCACCACCATCACCGACAACCTCCTGCCGGACGGCTTCGACAGCTCGAAGCAGTCATGACCGCCGCGCGGCGCGAATTGCATCTCAACGCGTTCCTCATGGAGGCCGGCCACCATGAGGCGGCGTGGCGGCTGCCGGAGAGCAATCCGCGTGCCGACTTCGACCTGAGGCACTGGATCGAACTCGCACAGCTGGCGGAGAATGCGAAATTCGACTCGTTGTTCCTCGCCGACGGTCCCGCCCTCACCGGCAGCGGCGAATTCCGCCCGCCCGGCCAACTCGAACCACTGACCCTGTTGACCGCGCTGTCGCAGCACACCAGCAGGATCGGGCTCATCGCGACCGTGTCGTCGACCTACAACGAGCCGTACAACCTGGCGCGCCGGCTCGCGTCGGTCGACCACGTCAGCGGCGGGCGGGCAGGCTGGAACATCGTCACCTCGGCAACCCCCCAGGAGGCTGCCAACTTCGGCCTCGATAATCGACTGGACCATTCGTCGCGATACGCCCGCGCGCACGAGTTCCTGGATGTCGCAAAGGCGTTGTGGGACAGCTGGGAAACGGACGCTGTCATCGGCGACAAGGCATCGGGCCGCTACTCCGACCTGGCCCGTCTGCACACCATCGACCACCACGGGGATCACTTCAAGGTCGCCGGCCCGCTGAACGTGGAGCGCCCGCCACAGGGATATCCACTTCTCGTGCAGGCGGGGTCGTCTGAGGATGGGAAGGGCTTCGCCGCCCGCCACGCGGAGGCAATCTTCACCGCCCACCAAACCTACGAGCGTGCCGCCGACTTCTACGGTGACATCAAGGCGCGGACGCAAGCCGCGGGTCGTGATCCGGATGGTGTGCTCGTGCTGCCGGGCATCGTGCCAGTCATCGGCTCGACCGAACGCGAAGCCCGGGAGCTGGCGCGGGAGCTCGACGAACTACGGGTGCCGGAATACGGGCTGTGGCAGTTGGCGAATATTCTCGAGACCGACACGTCGGCATTCGAGCTCGACAAGCCGCTGCCCGACTTCATCCTGGCGCGCCCGAACCTGGAGGGCGCCCAGAGCCGAGCCGACCTCATCATCGAGCTGGCGCAGCGCGAGAGCCTCACCGTTCGCGAAATCCTGTCGCGGCTGGGCGGCGGACGCGGCCACTTCACCTTCATCGGCACACCCGACCAGATCGTCGACACCATCGTCGCCTGGTTCGAGGGTGGCGCCGCCGACGGATTCAACATCATGGCCGCGGCGCTGCCGTCCGGACTGGAGAACTTCATCGACCACGTGCTGCCAATCCTGCGACGCAAGGGACTGTTCCGGGAGGAGTACACGGGCGCGACGCTGCGTGCGCACTACGGCCTGCCGGTTCCTGCCAATCAATTCCGTAGAACTGGAGCATGATGACGAACAGCTTTGCAGGAGAGACCGTTTCGACGGACGTGTTGGTGGTCGGCGGCGGCCCGGCAGGTACGTGGGCCGCTATCAAGGCCGCAGAAGTCGGCGTGGATGTCATCCTGGCGGACAAGGGCTACACCGGTGCCAGTGGCGCAACCGCGTCGGTCGGGACAGGAGTCTGGTACGTCGACGATGTCTCGGAACTGCGGGAGGCCGCCATGGCCAGCCGCGAGGCCCTCGGCGGCCACCTCGCCGATCGGGAGTGGATGACCCGGGTGCTCGACGAAACCCACGCCAGGATGGACGAGCTCGCCGAGGTTCAGCGCTACCCGTTTCCGGTCGATGCGGCCGGCCGGTCCATCCGCGACGACTTGCAGGGTCCCGAATACATGCGCCGCCAGCGGCTTCGGGCGCAGCGCCTCGGCGTCCGCATCCTCGACCACACCCCGGCGGTGGAACTTTTGGTCGACGACGAAGGCATGGTGTCCGGAGCGACGGTGCTGGACCGTGCATCGGGGCGCGCGCTGCGCGTCGAGGCCGCGGCCGTCGTCCTGGCTGCCGGTGGTTGTGCGTTTCAGTCCAAGACGCTCGGGTGTGATGTCAACACGGGTGACGGCGCGCTGATGGCGGTCGAGGCGGGCGCGGTGTTGTCGGGCATGGAGTTCTCGAGCGCGTATGCGATCGCGGTCAAAGGCACCTCGCTGACCAAGACCGCGTACTACTCGTGGGCTTCGTTCTACCGCGCCGACAAGTCGGTGCTCGAGGGTGCGGCCAATCACGGTGGCCGGTCCGTCATCGCCAAAACCCTGCTGTCCGAACCGGTCTTCGCCAGGATCGACCGGGCCACCGACGACGAGCAGCGTGCAATGCGCAAGGGCCAGCCCAACTTCTTCCTCGTCTTCGACCGGCTGGGCATCAACCCGTTCACCGACTTCTTCGAGATCACGCTGCTGGCCGAGGGAACCGTCCGTGGTACCGGCGGCGTAAGGGTCGCCGACTACGACTGCTCCACCGACGTACCTGGACTGTATGCCGCCGGTGACACTGCGACGCGCGAATTGATCTGTGGCGGCTTCACCGGCGGCGGCAGTCACAACGCAGCGTGGGCGGCGTCGTCAGGGAGCTGGGCGGGACAGGGCGCCGCGGCGTTTGCGATTCGTCGGGGCCGACGCGCGATTGGGCTTCGCGCTGTCGGCGAGGCCGGCATCCGCCCGACGGGCGACGTGACTCTTGGTCACCGCGACGTGGTCGCCGAGGTTCAGCGTCGGGTGTTGCCGTACGACCTGAACTATCTGCGGCATGGCGACCTATTGCGGCCGGCCCTGAAGTCGTTGCACGACACGTGGTCTGAGGTCCGGGCAGGGCTCGGCGCGGACGGCGAGGACCTCTTCCGGGCGCGCGAGGCGGCCGCGATGGTTGCCAACGGCCGGTGGATGTACCACGCCGCGCTGACCCGTGCCGAGACCCGCGGCATGCACAAGCGGTTGGATTTCCCGACGCAGAATCCTGCCCAGGGTCACCGGCTGCTCACCGGCGGCCTCGACGAGCTATGGTCGCGCCCCGAGTCTGTGCGGCTGGCCGCATGATCGAGCTCGTCGATGCGGATCGATGCATCGCGTGTGACCGCTGCGTCGACGTGTGCCCGACACGGGTGTTCGACCGCGGCCCGGACGGGATCCCGGTGATCGCGCGACATGACAGCTGCCAGACCTGCTTTCAATGCGAGGCGTATTGCCCGGCCGACGCGCTGTTCGTCTCGCCGGTGGCAACCAGGGCGCCCGCGGATTCTCCGTTCCGTGACGCCGCCGAACTGGCCGCTTCCGGGCTCCTCGGTGGCTATCGCCGACAACTCGGGTGGGGCAGTGGTCGCGCTCTCGGCGCTCGAACCGCCGTCGGGCCAACGCTTCCCGGGTGACGACAGGCCGGGATCAGAAGGCGGCCGCGACCTCGTACAGCCGCCGTAACTGGTCCGGCTCTGTCTGCAGGGGCAGTAGCGTCAAGTCGGTCGCCCCGGCATCGAGGTAGCTCTTCACGCGGCGACTAACCATTTCGGCAGGCCCGATGACCGCAAGGTCAATCGCCGATGACACGCCTTCGCGGGCAAACACCTTCTGGTAGGACGGAATTGAGTCGTATACCGCCAGCCTGGTGGCTGCGGCGGCGCGCGCTGCGTCGACATCGCCGGTAACCGCGACACCGACAATCGCATTGATCCGCGGAGGCGGCCGGCCTGCGTCGGCGGCCGCCTGCGCGATCGTCGGTGCGATGAATCCTTCGATCGTGCGGGGTCCCGCGTTGGCAGGCAGGGTGCCATCGGCCAACTCGCCGGTGACTCGCAGCGCGCGGGGTCCCATCGCTGCGACGTACAGCGGAAAGGGCGTCGCGCCGGCCAACGCGACCGGCAGCATCGACGGGTCCACCGCCGTCAGCTGCGAGCCGTGAAAATTCACCGTGCGATCTTCTTGTATCGCGCGCAACACCGTCAGAAACTCACGCAGCCGCTGCACGGTATTGCTTGTCGTGATGCCGAAGACCGACTCTTCAAGGTACGACACTCCGAGACCCAGCCCGAGGCTGAACTTGCCGTGAGTCGCCGCCTGGGCCGTTTGCGCACCGGCCGCGACGGTCAACGGATGACGTGGGTTGATCGGCACCACCGACGTTCCCACGGCGACAGTGGGGATCGCCGTCCCGATCACGGCCGCCAAACTGATTGCGTCATAGTCCAATTGCTGGCCAAGCCACAACTGTGACACGCCCGCATCATGGGCTGCCCTCGCCTTGTCGAGCACATCGTCGACAAGGCTGACAGCGGCGCGGTCGGGTGCAATCAACACTCCTGTCGGCATGGTCACGCGGCCCGGTCGTGGAAGTAGTGGCCCTGCTCCAGATCGTCGAGCAGACCGGGGCGGGTCGGCGCCCAGCCCAGCAGCTCGCGGGTCAGCGTGCTCGAGGCCGGGACGTCCAGCGAGAAGAAGGCGCCGAGCCAACCAAAGTGCTCGACGGCCTGTTCCGGCGGGACGGCCGTAACAGGCAGTGAGAGGTGTCGGCCGATAGCGGCGGCGATTTCGCGGACCGGGATGCCGTCGTCGCCGATCGCGTGCAGCCGCGCACCCGCGAGTGCGGACTCAAGTGCCAACCGAAACAGCCGGGCGGCGTCGAATCTGTGCACGGCGGGCCAGCGGTTGGACCCGTCGCCGGGGTAGGCCGCGACGCCCTTCTCGCGGGCGATATCGCTAAGGCGGGGGACGAAACCGTGATCACCCTCGCCGTGCACAGACGGAGGCAGCCGCAGCACCGAGACGCGCACGCCGCGTGAGGTGAAGGCAAGCGCCGCTTGCTCCGAGCCGCGGGGAGAGTTGGGATCGGCGGCGTCGTCCTCCGTCAATGGGCGGCCCGGTGAGAACCCGGCCAGACCGGACGTGACGACGAACGGCCGGTCGGAGCCGACGAGGACCTCACCGAGTGTGTCGATGGCGCGCCGGTCGGTTTCGGCGGCGCCGGTGTAGTTGGTGAAATCGTGATTGAACGCCAGATGGATCACTCCGTCGGCGGACTGCGCACCGGTGCGCAGACTCTCGAGGTTCTCGAGATCGCCGCGATGGACCTGCGCTCCGGCCGCCTCGACAGCCTGCGCCGACGAATCGGAGCGGGCCAGGCCGACGACCTGGTGACCTGCGGCGATGAGCTCGGAGACGACGGCTGACCCGATGAAACCGGACGCGCCGGTGACGAACACTCGCATTGGAACCTCCCGTGATGTCAGTTGCTGTCATCACGGTAACGCTGATGACAGCCGCTGTCATCCCATAGGATCACGGCATGAGCCGGTGGCAGCCCAATGCGCGCGGCCGCCTGGAGCAGGCGGCCCTTGAGCTCTACACCGAGCGCGGATTCGACCAGACCACAGTTGCAGAGATCGCCGAGCGGGCAGGCCTGACCGAGAGAACGTTTTTCCGGCACTTCGCCGATAAACGGGAGGTGCTGTTCTGGGGACAGGATGCGCTGATGGAGTTGGTGACCAAGCACATTGCTGACGCACCCGACTCCGCATCACCGATCGACGCGGTGGGCGGCGCGCTGCGGGCCGTCGGGGAGATGTTCGGGGGCCGTCGCGAGCACTCCCGTCGGCGCCAGGCAGTCATCGCCGCCAACCCCGGCCTTCAGGAACGCGAGTTGATCAAGCTGGCATCGCTGGCAGCCGTCATGGCAGAGGGGTTGGGCCGGCGCGGCGTCGCTGAACCGGCAGCCAAACTCACCGCGGAAACGGCGGTTGCGGTCTTCAAGGTGGCTTTCGAACGGTGGATCAATGCCACGGGGAACGACGACCTTACCCGTGTCATCGACGACTCGCTTGATGAGCTCAAGGCGCTGACGGCGGGCACGTAACAGCTCAGAGTCGCTCTGAACCGAATCTCGTGCAGTTGCACCAGCCCACTGTAGTGTCTAAAGGCACGCAGGGTTTGCCGGCGGGGCGTCGATGAATTCCATTGTCAACACAGGAAGTTCGCAGACTCGCTGGGCTCTCGTGGAGCGCCACCGCACAGTATTGTTCTCGGGGATGCAGGGACGAACGTGCTGAGACGCGCCGAGGCTGACGACCTCGCGAGTTCGCTGGGCGCCTTCGGCCGAATCGGGCGCTTCGTCGTGCGCCGGCCGCTGTTCGTCATCGGATTGTGGATAGCGCTGGCCGTCGCGTTGTTCCTCCTATTTCCTCCGCTGGCCAAAATCGCGGGAGAGAAGCAGCCCGAGTTTCTGCCGTCCGACGCACCCGTTCTGGTCGCCAACAACGCGATGATCAAGGCCTTCGACGAATCGGACTCGCAGAACAGCCTGTTGGTGGTGCTGACCAACGACAACGGGTTGGGTCCCGAACAGGAGGCGGTCTACCGCAAGCTCGTCGACAACCTACGCGCCGACCATCAGTCGGTCGTCATGCTGCAGGACTTCATCACCACCCCGGCACTTCGCGACGTGGTCACCAGCAAGGACCACAAGGCGTGGTATCTACCGGTCGGGCTCGCGGGCGAACTCGCCACGCCGCCTGCTGCTGAGTCGTACAAAAAAGCGGTCGAGATCGTCAAGGCGTCGACGACGGGCACCACGCTGACCGCACACTTGACTGGGCCGGCGGCCACGGTCGGCGACATGACGGCCGTCGGCGAGAGCGACGTCCACGTGATCGAAATCGCGACAGCGCTCATGGTGTTGACGATCCTGCTTCTCGTCTACCGAAACCCGCTCACCATGGCGCTGCCGTTGCTGATGATCGGCATTTCACTTGTGGTGGCCCAACAGCTCATCGCCGGGCTGCTGGAATTGGGGTTAACCATCTCACCGCAAGCCATGGTGCTGGTGAGCGGGATGATGCTGGGAGCGGGAACCGATTACGCGGTTTTCCTGATCTCGCGATACCACGAATATCTGCGGATGGGTGAGGAATCCGACGCCGCCCTCGTGCGGGCACTGGGGTCGATCGGCAAGGTGATCGCGGCGTCCGCGGGCACCGTTGCGATCACATTCATGGGCATGACGTTCGCGAAGCTCGGCGTGTTCTCCACCATCGGGCCCGCGCTGGCCGTCACGATCTTCGTCGGCTTTCTCGCGTCGATCACGCTGCTGCCCGCGATGCTCGCCCTCGCGGGACGGCGCGGGCTGTGCAAGCCCAGACGCGAACTCACCAGCCGCCTTTGGCGACGCTCGGGCGTGCGGATCGTGAAACATCCGATCCCGCATCTGGTGGCCAGCCTGATCGTGCTGGCCATCCTGGCAGGCTGCGTCGGAGCGATTAAATTCAACTACGACGACCGCAAGAACCTGCCCGCCGACGTCGACAGCAACGTCGGCTACGCGGTGATGGCACAACACTTCCCGGTGAACTCGAGCATCCAGCAGTTCATCCTCGTGCAGTCGCCGCGCGACTTGCGAAGCCCCAAGGCGCTCGCCGACCTCGAGCAGATGGCCCGGCGGGTGAGCCAGGTGCCGGGGATCGCCGCCGTGCGGGGCATCACGAGGCCGACGGGCGACACCCTCGAACAAGCCAAGGCCACCTTCCAGGCCGGTGCGGTCGGCGACAAACTCTCGCAGGCGTCGACGGAGATCTCCAGTCGCGACGCCGATCTTGATCGACTCACCGGCGGTGCACACCAACTCGCGGACGCCCTAGGCGACGTGCGCAACGGCGTGCTCGATGCGATGACGTCCGTCAGCGGCCTGACGAACGCGTTGGTCGAAATGCAGGCCAAGTACGGACCCAACGCGACGATCGCCGACATAGACCAATCGGCGAGACTGGTCAAGAGCATGCGCGCAATGGGTGATGCGTTGGGGGTCAACCTCACTCAGGTTGACGACGTGTACAGGTGGGCGGTGCCGATGATGGCCGCGCTGAACTTCAACCCGGTGTGTTCGATCGACCCGGCGTGCCAGAACTCGCGGGCGATACTGCAGCGCCTCATCACAGCGCATGACGACGGAACGCTGCAATCACTTTCGGCACTGGCGCAGCAGCTGCAGACCGCCGATGCCACACAACCGGTGGACGGCACGGTCGCTCAGCTTCGCCAGAAGCTCGAGGATGCCACCGAGGCAGCACAGAAGCTCGGGCTGGACAGGCCCGACGGCATCCAGCGCAAGCTGAACGAGCTGCAGAACGGCGCCAATACCTTGGCCGACGCGAGCCGCCAACTCGCCGACGGGGTGCAGCTGCTTGTCGACCAAGTCCGCCAGATGGGCCCCGGCCTCGGCGACGCGTCATCGTTTCTGATGGCCATGCGCAACAACGCCCGCGAGCCGTCGATGGCCGGCTTCTACATTCCGCCCCAGATCCTGACCAATAGCGAATTCAAGACCGCAGCAACCATGTTCGTCTCAGCCGACGGCCACGCGGTGCGCTACCTCGTCCAGACCGACCTCGACCCGTTCGGCACCCAGGCGATGGATCAGGTCGCGCAGATCATGGATGCGGCGCGCAGCGCACAACCCAACACCGAACTGGCCGATGCAACGATCTCGATCGCCGGGTTGCCCGCGGTGAACGCAGACGTGCGCGACTACTACAACCACGACATGCGGTTCATCCTCACCATGACGATCCTGGTTGTGTTGTTGATCCTCATTGTGTTGCTCCGTGCCGTCGTCGCGCCGCTCTATCTCATTGCCTCGGTGGCGATTTCCTTCTTGTCGGCGCTCGGCATCGGTGTGGTGGTCTTCCAGTTCATCCTCGGCCAACACCTCGCGTGGAACGTGCCGGGTACTGCGTTCATCGTTCTGGTCGCGGTCGGGGCGGATTACAACCTGCTGTTGATATCGCGCATCCGCGATGAGGCGTCAAGAGGGATGCGGACTGCGGTGATCCGCACGGTCGGCGCGACCGGCGGGGTGATCACCTCCGCAGGCATCATCTTCGCCGCGAGCATGTTCGGCCTGACGTTCGGCAGCATCGCGGGGATGGTTCAGGTGGGATTCATCATCGGTGTCGGCTTGCTGCTGGACACCTTCCTGGTGCGCACAGTGACGGTGCCTGCGCTGGCGGTCATCATCGGCAAGGCGAACTGGTGGCCTGCAAAGAATCTGAAACCCTTACACGGGGAGCTAGATCATCCTCGGGCCGCCAAAGCCAGGAACGGTGCCGATGGGGATGAGCGCGAGGACGATGACAAGACAGACAAAGAGCCGCAGCGCTTTTGGCGTCGGCGGTTGCTCGATCTCCGGTCTGCGCGCCGCAAAGATCGTGAAGACGATCGCGACATCGAACGAGACGATGATCAACCACCGTGTCCAATCGAAACCCGTGAGGAACACCGGAACGATCAGCAGCAGCCCGGCGGCTACCCATGCGACACGGCCGCGGAGCTCGTCAATGAAGGCGCGCACCGGAATCCCTGATACCCCGCTGATCCCGTACATCGTCGCGACGAAGGCTCCCGCACCGAACACCAACGATGCGGCGAGACCGACCACCCCGATGTGCGCGACGATGCGCATGGCATCGACGATGCCGTAATCGTAGATCGGGATCACGTTGCGGCACACCCAGCTGTGGTAGTCCGTCTGGCTCTGTTGTGCGCCAAACACGTACTGCACGAGTGTCGGCGGCGACGTGATCGTTGCGAACGGATTGGGCATCATGTGATGCGGTACCGCCGAACACAATTGAGAAGCGACGCCGTGCCGGCCGAACGCGGCCACCATCACTGCGGTGAAAACGCCGGGCATGACGGCCAGTAGCACGCCCGGGCGCCGCGCCATTCCCAGCCCTCCGCCAAGGACAACGATCGCCAGCACGGCTCCAAGGGCGAACTGCAACCCGATCGCCTCATGAACCAGCGTCAATGCCGCGATGACCAAGCCGTAGCCGGTACACCACGCCAACGTGACCGCCCGTGAGCGCGCGAACGCCAAGGCCACTGCGAACATCGCCAGCGCCGCCGCACCGAACAGATCAGGGCGGGCAGAGTAGGCCGCGAACGGAATTCCGAATGGCAGCAACGGAATCAGCATCGCGACCATCAGCCTGCGCTCGGACCGGCGCCGACCGAACAACACCACACCCGCGACCACGGCGAGACCGCACAGATAGATCCCCGTCGACAGCCAGCGCAGCCCCAACGAGGCCGCGAAGTAGTCCCCGGGGATGAGTCCGACCAGTTCGCCGGCCAGCCCCCGACGGACGAAGCCGAACGTATAGTCAACGGCGTAGTACGACATCCAGTACACGTCGATCGGCACCACGTTGATCGCGACGAACAGCACGGCCGCCGACCACATCGCAATCGCGACCGCGATGCCGACGTAGAACAGTGGGCGTGTGTGCTGACTCGTTGTGAGGCTCAGGTTCGCCATCGGATACGCCCTAACGGACAGTGGTAGCGGACAGTTTCAAGTCGGCCAGCGCGCCCCGCGCGAGCTCGCGGGTCGATGCCGCGGTGTTCTCGGCACCGGGCTGGTACGCGACAACGGTGAGGAAACGACTGCCGTTGACCATTCCTGTGCCGCAGAACAACTGGCCATGGGTGCGCTCGATGCGGCGACGCGTGATGCCCTGCTCGGCCAGCCGCATCGACACCTCAGTCGCATCCCCACCGTCGACGCGGCCGACTACAGCTTCAATGCTGCCGAGGTTGGAACATCCCACCGGCACCTGCACGGTCGCCATGGCGATGCCTTCGGTGTGACGGACCAACCATCGTGGCGTGAACGGGATGAGCGGAAGTGCGGCAAGCATTTCGTTGGGTTGTTGCGCGAGCGCTGTGAGCCGGCTCTTGACGTCTGCGCGCACGCGGCTCATGTCATCGGCCACCGCTCGGCAGTCAACGTCGACCGTGATCGAGGTCAGCGCATTGGCGCGGTCGTCGTCTGCGGTGCGCTCGCTGACCGGCAGCACGACAGTCACAGTGGAGCCGTCAGGGTGCACCCTGCCTATCCGGTGCGCCAGACGGGCCGCGAACGCGATGAAAAGGGTGTTGCCGCTTCCGCTCAACGCGCGTGCACGGGCATCCCACACCGCAGCGTCGGTCTGCATCGTCACAGCAGGCAGCTCGGCCGCATCATCGTCTCCGGCCGGCACCTGGTGCTGCGGCGATGCTGCCGAAGCCTTCGTATCCGGCGAAAGCCGCAGCAGGATCAGCAGAGTGGCGATCAACGCGCGGATCACAGCGGGCAATGCCAGGACTGCATCGGCCAGGTCTTCCAACGTCGCACGCCACCGGCCGCGTGAATGTGCTTGCGGGTAGCCGACATCGCGGCTCTCGCCTTTGACCGCCTCGGCGATCGCTGTCGCCAAACCGAGTCCGTCCACAATGCAGTGCGACGCCACCAAGGTGACCGCCGCGCCACCGTTGTCCAACGGCAACACGCCGAGGTGGAACGTCGGCCCCCACTCGGGGTCGACCCTCAGCCGCGCGCGTTGCTCGATCCAGGCGCCGATCTCCGCGCATGGTCGGCGCGCCGTTACATCGATGCCGGGTGAACGCCGGTCGACCACCCAGCGGTGACGCCCGAACGGCAACGGCGAGCGCTCTATCCGGCGTCCGAGGAGCCCGTTACCGAGATTTCCGTTGAAGGTTTCCAATTCGTCGATGTCCACGTCGCGCTCGTACACCCACGTGCACTGACACACGCTGCCCTGGCCGGTGGCCCGCAACCTCAGAAATGCAGCCTGATCGAGTAGCGCCAACCGCGTCACCGGCACCCCGTTTCGGCAGCGGTCCGATAACCGCGCACGGCCGCCGGCGCGAAGACGGCCACAAGCCCGACGGCCCATATGCCCGCCTGCAACAGCGGCCACAGCACCGGCCGACCCTCGGCGAGCCCGCGCATCGCCTCGATCGTCGGCGACATCGGCTGAAGCCGCACCGCCGGCTGCAGCCACGAGGGAAACACCTCGGCGGGGGCAACGCCGGTGTTGAAGAACAGCAGCGCGACGCATCCCGCGCCCAGCCACGTGACCATCGCCCGCCCGTCCGCGCGGACGGCGATCGCGATGACCGCGGTTGCAACGCCCACCGAAATCATCACCGGCACAAGAACAAACGGCAGAGCCGCCGCCCAGCCGTCGGCGAATCGTAGGCCCAGCGCGACACCGAACGCGGTGAGCACAACGGCGGAGCCGGCCGTGCGGACGGCCTCTGCGAGCAGTCGCCCGGTCAGGCTACTGGCCCGGTGGATCGGTTGCACCCACAACCTGGTCAGCAGGCCCGACTCCCGTTCTGCGGGCAGCGCAAGGCCCGCGCCAAGCGTGCCGAAGATCGCGCCGACGACCGCGCACATCGGGACCAGCCCGTAGAGGCTGTCACTTCCGGTGACGGCCAGCACGGCCTTACCGATGAGCAACTTGTAGATGACGAGGAGAAAGGTCGGAAACAACAGCGCCTGAACGGCAACGATCGGATCGCGTCGCCAGCGGCGCAGCAGCCGGCCCGCCTCCAATGTGCTCTGCCGGGCAAACGCCGTCAACGATCTCTGGTACGGAAGTCCTTCTGTCACTGCGGTGTTCGTGGTCACCGCATACGCCTCTGCATCCGCAACGCCAGACATCCGAACAGCGCCAGCAACGCGATGCACCAGGCCGCCGTCACGGCCAGTCCTACCCCTGTGAAGTGACCACTGGCGAGCCCACGCAACGTCTCGGTGACCTGTGACACCGGCTGATAGCGGACGAAGGGACCGAGCCATGCCGGAAACGATTCGGCTGGCGCGATGCCGGTGGAGAGCAAGACCAGTACCAGTTGGGGGATAAGCAGCAGCTGGCTGGATGACTCGACGGAGCCGATCCGTGAGCCGAGGGCATCGGCACCGAGGCAGACCGCCATCGCGAACGCCAGGACGATGGTCACGAACAGAACGGCGTACCCGAGGCCGCCTGCCATCCGGAAGCCGAACATCGAGGCGACAGCGGTCCCGGCGACCAGTGCAACCACCGCGCGGATCAAGCAGTAGAGCATCCGCGCCGCCAGCGGCGTCACCACCGGAATCGGAAGGGTGCGGAGCCGAACTCCGAATCCGGACAGCCGATCCCGCGCGGCGCGGTCGGCGGTGGTCATCGCCCCGAACAACATCGCCTGCACGAGGACGACAGGAAGGACGTACTGGGGATAGGTCATGCGTCCGGTGTCGATGAGGTTGCCCAACGCCAGCGTGAAGCCCAGAAAGCAACCCACCGGGGCCAGCACCGCGAAGAGCAGGTCGGCGTCGCGCAGGGTGCCGGACATGGTGCGCAGGGTGAGTGCCGTCAGGGCACTCATACGGTGACCGCCGTTGACGTCAAGCTCAGGAACGCCTCGTCCAGCGACGGCTTGCGCAACGAAATGTCGGCGAGCTCGATGCCGAGTCCATCGAGTCGACGGAAGACTTCGCCCAACGTCATGACACCGTCAGGTGCGGGCACGGAGACGGCCGCCGCCTTCTGATCGATCAGCGCATCGCAATCGGACCCGAGTCCCGCGAAATCCGCCAATGCCGTTGCGATGACAGCCAAATGCACTGGGTCGGCGGGCGTGACCTGACAGTAGCTGACGCCGACACGGCATTTCAGGTCGTCGGCCGTGCCACTGGCCACTACCCGGCCGGAGTCCAGCACGATGATCGAATCGCTCAAGACGTCGGCCTCTTCGAGGTACTGCGTGGTCAACAGCACGGTGACGTCCTGATGGCGCAGTCCTGCCACCAGATCCCAGACATCGCGGCGGCTGCGCGGATCCAGGCCGGTCGTGGGTTCGTCGAGGAAGAGCACCCGCGGAGCGACGACCAGCGCGACCGCAATGTCGATTCGACGGCGCATTCCACCGGAATAAGACGACACCCGCCGATCGGCGGCATGAACCATGTCGAACCGCTCGATCAGTTCATCGGCCCGCTGTCGCGCATAACGGTGCCGCAGTCCGCGCAACTGGCCGAACAGTGTCAGATTCTCACGGCCGGTGAGCAATTCGTCTAGCGCCGCATACTGCCCCGTCACACCGATACTTGCGCGGACCTCGGCCGACTGACGCACGACGTCGAACCCCGCGACCGTCGCCGATCCGGCTGTGGGTCGTAACAGCGTGGACAGGATGTTGATCGTTGTGGTCTTGCCTGCGCCGTTGTGTCCGAGTAATGCACACACCGAGGCCCGCGCAACGGCAAAGCTCACGCCTTGCAGCGCGGACGACCTCCTGCCGAACGACTTTGCGAGGTCGAGGCATTCGATGGCGGCGTCAGGCATAGGTGTACTGCTCAACGCCGTCGGCGACCCGGGTGAATTCGGTTCGCATGGCTTCGACGTAGCGCAAGACCGACTTACGGGCGACCTCGGTACCAGGATAGGCAACGACCAACTGCGTTCTGTCCTGCATGCGGTTGACCCACATGCACACTGCCTCCGACAGTCGATTGTCACCCCAGATACCGATCCGCAGACCGTCCCAGTAGTCACTGAACGGCAACTTGCGGATGTCGATGTAGGACAGCATCGGAACCGGCCGGTCTGGCGCCGCGAGTTCTCTTGACGATGGAACCGGCATCTCGAGCAGGTGGTAGTAGGGGACTGCGCCGAGCGTCGTATTCGTGTCGAACGACGACTGTGCGGAGTTCACCACCTCATCGAAAGATGCACCGGCAGTTGGAATTGCCAATGGCACGAAGCTGGCCAACCATCCGACTGCGGTCGCGTACTGGGGGTCTCGCCGGTTGTCGAACGGCGTGAGGCCGAAATATGTGCTGGCGCCGGTCAGTCGGTGCTCGGCCAAGGCGGCGCAGGCGAAGACACCGCCGCTGAACCGTGCACCAGCAGCGCGGCAGGCCGTTTCGAAGCGCTGTCCTTGTTCCTCGTCGATCAGGTCGAAGACGTCGATGGCTCCCGGCGTATCGGGGGTCGCCTCGCCCAATTCCAGCGGAAACTCAGGCAGGGCGCCTCCATTTGCGGCAAGAAACGCTCGCCACGACTGGATCTGGGGTGACTGTTCGCCCAGAGTCGCGGCATACGCGCGCTGGTTCGTGCAGTAGTCCCGATGACTCACCGCAGGCGTCAGCACGGCCGGCGCGCTCTGCAGTGTGGTGAAGTACGTCGTCTGGATGTCGAGGAAGATCACGCCGGCCGACATGCCGTCAGCTCGCAAGTGGTCGATCGCGATGTAGACGGTGAATCGGTCGTCACGCTGGATTATCCCGAAGGTGAAGCAGTCCCATTGCAGCGGATCCGGGGTGTCGAGAAGCAGCTTGCGGATCTGCGGCGGGGTCATCATGCCGTGATCGGTCGGCGCCAGCGTGATGGACTCCGGATCGTCGATCACGTACCGGTGGATTTCGTCGTTGTCACCGAAGGCGAACCGGTCATGGTACGTATCGTGGCGGCGCACATGGGCATTGATGGCGTGGGTCATGGCGTCGACATCGCAGACGCCCATGATCTCCCAGACACCGATGCACAACCGCGGGATGTCGCGGCCGAGGCTGGTCTGCCGGCGGTAGTACCGAAGATGCTGCGATTGCTGGTAACTCAAGGGGGCCGGATGAGATCCCGCTTGGGCGGCGCACGCATGACTGGCCTCGGTGGGATACCAGGACACCACCGTGCCCTCGGCTGTCCAGTCGTCAACCGTGCCCAAGAACATGCGCTTTCCTTTCGTGTTCGTCAGCCCGTGACGACACTCACGATGACGTCAGCGTCACCGCAGAGCGTCTGCTGAATGGCGTTGAGTGCCGGTGACAGTCATGGTCCGCAAGAGGCTGGACTGCCTCGCTGCTCGCTGCGTCGACGAATGCGAGCGGAACCGACCCGTGATGATGCTTGCCGATCCGCGCGAGGGGTGCGGTGCGGCCGCCCCGGGTGGCGATGCCAGGAGATGACCGCCGACGAGGGATGGTCTCGCAATTGGCATGCGCGAGAAAATAGCAGGAATCAATCGCAATTGTGCAACTCAAGATTTCCAGCTGAGTGCGCAAAGATGAAGGGCTAATACGGTGTCGTTTGCTGGCTTTGCGCCATTGATGACTGGCCACTTTCGTGGCCAAAACTCGTCGCAACACCGCCGTCAATAACACGCGCCTGTCAGGACCGCAACAGCTACACACAGCCATCGGCGGATGTGCCGTGGCCCGCCAGATCCTTGCTGCCCAAGTAAATTTCAGCGCTTCGGCCAGCCAGCAGGGCTAAATGGCAACAAGGAGATATAGCCGAGAAACCCACTTGATACAAACACGTGCATGACAGGCCGGGTTGTCAAATTCAGCGACACTTGTACTGGCCTTAATTAACGGTTGCGATAATTTATAAGTGGTGACCGAAGTATGTCAAATTCGATGCCCGCGGCCGTCCCTTCACCGGAGGCAAAAGATGCCAGTATCCTATCTCAGCAAACCGTGGGAGATTTCTCACTGAGTCGCCGAACCCGGCCATTCGTTCGCGGCAGCCGTATCCGTCGGAGCGATAGCGCTTTTCGCGCGACTCGTCGTACGCTCGTCGCCATGGGCTGGTTCGAGCGCGTGAAGAAAGCAACCGCCGGCCAGCGCGTCACGAGGGCAGACAAGCGGCAGGCGACGGCCGTCGTCGACGAGTTGAATGCGCTGAATGCCGAGCGTGACCGTCTGACGCGCGACGGTCTCGCCGGCGTCGCCACGATCACTGCCCTCGGGCAGAATGTCGCGACCACCGCGCTGGGCACCTGGCACGAACTGATTCTCGAGGTGCAGCTGCCGGACCGAGACCCCTACCGGGCGACACGTCGGGTCTCGATCGAACTATCGACGTCCCCGCACATCCGAATCGGCGCCAAGCTTCCGGTCCGGGTCGATCCGCAGGACAGTTCGAAGGTCCTCGTCATTGCGAGCCCATAAAGCTCCCCGGAGTCACACCGGTCGGGCGTAGCGCTTGCGGAACCTTCGTAGGATGGTCGGGGGATGCTCGATGCTCCGCTGCAGTGCAGCAGTCTTCAGTGACGCTGCCGTCTCAGGCGCGAAGTAGCCATAGTTCTTGTACACATCGATGCGCGTGCAGATGCCGTCAGCGTCGAGTTCAGGGTGAAACTGCGTCGCATAGACGTTGTCGCCCACGCGGAATGCCTGGATGGGACAGTCAGCCGAGTAGGCGAGGCAGACCAACTCCGAGGGCAGCGCGCTGGCTCCTTCCTTGTGGCCGCCGTATGCGTCGAAGACGTCGGGCAGTTCGGCGAAGAGTGGGTCGCGGCGCCCGTCTTCAGTGAGGTTGACCGTCAGGGCGCCGACGGGCTCGGTGTAGATGCGGTCGACGGTGGCGCCCACGACAGCACCGAGCGTGCCGACGCCGTAACAGCATCCGAGAAACGGAAAGTCGTGATCGACGATCCGACCGATCAGCGGCAGCAGTTCGGATTCGACGCGCCGCTGCGTCTGCGTTTTCGAGTCCGCTGCGTCGCTGACGTTGTACGGCCCGCCGCCCAAGATGATGCCGGACCAGTCGGCGAGGTCAATCTGTCCCAAGGATCTGTGCGTCAGCCGGATGCGCTGCAGCCCGCGCGTGTCCAGCCCGGCGAAGCGCATCATCGCCGCATACTCGTCGTCGGCCGCTGCGTCCTCGGCCCTTATCGACAGCAGCAGAAAAGGGGCGTGCCCGACGTCTGTTGACATGGTCCGCTAAATCTATCGGCTGACGTGGTTGGCCGTTCCGAACCCGGGTACCAGGTATCCGTGTCGCAGACCATGGAGCTGACCGTTCAAGACCCTCGCACGGGGGACACCGTCGTGCGGGTACCGATCGCCGATGCCTCGGCATGTGACAACGCCGTCGCGCGGGCCCGCGCCGCCTTTGCAGACTGGGCCCGCACGTCGCCTGCGGAGCGTGCCGCGGCAGTGGCGGCGGCAGCTGAGGATGTCCGCGCAGCCGCCGACGAGCTGGCCGCACTCAACGAGCGGGAGACCGGCAAGCGCAGGGAGGATGCCCTTGGCGGCGTGACCGCCGGAGCGGGCACCCTCACGCAATACGCCGAGCTCGGACCGTTGCATGGCGGCCGCAGCCTTCAAGGCGACTGGGCCGCAACGGATCTGATGATTCCCGAGCCGCGCGGCGTGGTGGCGGTATTGACTCCGTGGAATGACCCGGTCGCCGTGGCGGCCGGACTTTTGGGAGCGGCGCTCGTTACCGGAAACACCGTGGTGCACAAGCCCAGTGAACGGTGCCCGGCCACCGGCCGGCGGTTCGCCGAACTGTTGGCCGCCAAACTGCCCGACGGAGTGCTGGAGATTCTCGACGGCGATGCAACGGTGGGCGCCCGGCTGGCCGGGGCCGACGATGTCGCCGTGGTGGCTCATGTGGGCAGCAGTGCCACCGGCCGGGCGATTGCCTGGGCGTGCGCCGAGCGGGGTGCCAAGGCGTTGCTGGAGAACGGAGGCAACGACGCGCTGATCATCGATGCCGGGGTGGACGCGCGGTGGGCGGCAGAGCAAGCCGCCCT
>JAJKIB010000199.1 GCA_021154745.1 Mycobacterium sp. | reverse complement strand
GTCGTAGTGCGCCTGGACGTCCTCGAAGTGCGGCTTCAAGTTCTGGGTATCGCTGGTGGTTTCTGGCAAGGTGCAGCCTTAACGTCGGGATTTGATGTGGTCTGGGACTCCGTGCGTTGAGAGCTTCCCCCGTCGTGAGGGCAGTGTACGCACAGTGGTTGTGAACAAACCTAGAGACCTGTTCAACAAAGATAGTTGACAATAGCAGTCAATTACTTGACGCTCTCAACTATGTTTGATGTGGTCGACGACGTCCGCGGATTCAACCGCTTCTATACCCGCGTGCTTGGCCTGCTTCGACCCGACCTGGCCGGATCGGCGTTCGGCCTGACCGAGGCCAGGGTGCTTTTCGAGCTGGCCCACTGCGACGATGTCGCGGTGTCCGACCTTCGCCGCGATCTTGACCTCGACGCCGGCTACCTCAGCCGCATTCTTTCCGGATTCACCGCGTCCGGGTTGGTGGCAAGGGAGAGGTCGTCAGCCGACGGGCGCCGCCAGGTCGTTCGGCTGACGGACTCGGGCAAGCAGGCGTTCGCGGAGCTAGACCGGTTACAGGCGGGCGCGATCGACACGCTGCTGGCGCCGCTCGATGACGGTCAGCGAACCCAGCTGGTCGGCGCGATGGGCCAGATCCGCCGGATGCTGGGCAGCGACGCGCGCCCGACCGGCCTCGTACTGTGTCCGCCCCAACCGGGGGATCTCGGGTGGGTCGTTGAACGCCACGGCGCCAGATATGCGGCCGAATACGGCTGGGACGTGACGTTCGAGGCGCTGGTCGCCCGCATCGTGGCAGACTTTGCTGAGCGCCGAAATGGTGAACGTGAGGCGGCGTGGATCGCCGAGCTGGACGGGGAACGGGTCGGCTGCGTCTTCTGCACGGCCAGCGACGCCTCAGATTCGCCGGACACTGCACAGCTACGGCTGCTGCTCGTCGAGCCGTCGGCCCGCGGAGCGGGTGTCGGGACCCGGCTGGTGGACGAGTGCCTTCGATTCGCCCGGCGATCCGGCTATCGGCGAATCACGTTGTGGACCAACGATGTGCTGGTCGCCGCGCGCCGGGTCTACGAGCGCGCCGGCTTTCACTGCGACCGGCGCGAGCCCCACCACAGCTTCGGGCACGATCTCGTCGGCGAGTACTGGTCACGAGACCTCTGAACTCATGCCGTCGGCGTGGCGCCCAGCACCCGCTGAATGTCCGGTTTCATCGCCTGCAGCTGACCACCCCAGTAGCCCCAGCTGTGCGTGCCATTGGGCGGGAAGTTGAACACCCCGTTGCTGCCGCCGGCTCGCGCGTAGGCCGCCTGGAAATCCTTGTTGGTCCGGATCGTCAGGCCCTCCAGGAACTGCGCGGGAATCTGCGCGTTGCCCAGCCCTGCGTCGAGGTCTGTCGGGTTGCCGTTGCCGCTGTACACCCAGATGCGGGTGCCGTTGGACACCAAGCGCCCGATCTGCAGCATGGGGTCGTTGCGCTGCCACGCCGGCCCGCCGTAGGGACCCCACATGTCGAGCGCATTGAAGCCACCTGCATCGCCCATCGAGATGCCCACCAGCACGGGCCATAGCCCGGCGGACAGGTTCAGGAAGCCTGACAGCGCTCCGGCGTATATGAACTGTCCCGGGTGGTAAGCAGCGAGGATCAGCGCGGAACTGCCCGACATCGACAGGCCGACCACGGCGTTGCCTGTGGAGCTGACGCCCTTGTTGGCGGCCAGCCACGCCGGCAGCTCCGACGTCAGGAAGGTCTCCCACTTGTAGGTCTGGGTGGTGCCGTTGCCGACGGCAGGCCGGTACCAGTCGGTGTAGAAGCTGGACATGCCGCCGACCGGCGCCACTACCGAGAGGCCGGAACCGTCGAACCAACTGAATGCGCCGGTCTCGATGTCCCAGCCGTTGCGGTCGTCGCGGGCGCGCAGACCGTCGAGAAGGTAGACCGCCCTGGGGCCACCGCCCTGGAATTGAACGGTGATGTCACGAGCCATCGACGGCGACGGAACACTAAGGACTTCGACCGCCGCGCCGGCCGTTGGAGTACCCCCGATCACCCCGACCAGCCCGGGCAGCAACGCCGCCACTGCCATCGCCGCCGTCAGTCGGCGGATCCACTTGCTTGGTGCCTGGTGGTAAATCTTCATAGCCCTCGTCCCATCGTGCGTATACGGACTTAATCGCGGGCCACGAACGGTCGGTTACACCTTTCCGGCGCGCGCGATCAGAGGACAATTGCCGTCAGACAAACCGTCAAGCGGCCAACACCAAGGAAAGGGGCGGACGATGAAGGCCAAAGTGGGCGACTTCCTGGTGGTCAAGGGAACGACGGTCGAACAGCACGATCAGCGGGGAGAGATCACCGAGGTCCGCTCGGCTGACGGCTCGCCGCCGTATGTGGTCCGGTGGCTCAGCACCGACCACATCACGACGGTGTATCCCGGCCCGGACGCACTCGTCGTCACGGCCGCCGAACAGGAGGCGGCAGACGCTCGGCACCGGCAGCCGTAGTCATCGCCCGCAGCGCGGTCGAACAACTCATCGTCGTCCCTGACGACTGCTGAGAAGTCGGTTGTGCGTGGCTGATGATTCCTTGAGAAGCAGCCCGTAGCCGTTGCAGCACAGGCTGACTCGCAGAGGCTGGCTGGCCGTATGGGTCGCAAGCCAGGCGCGCAGCGCGGGCTTCTGTTTCGCGACCGAAGCCTGTTTCACCCCGAGTTCGCTCAGCAGCTCCGGCAGGCTGCTGGGTTCTGTTGTGACGGTCATGGCTCTCCCTTTTGCCTGACGCGTCAATTCTATGGCGGTCGCATTCGCCGCGTAGCGGTTTGCTGCGCGAGCCTATGTTCTGGGTATGCAGTCGTAGGCGAATATGGACCCATGGCGCTTCTTGACGGCATCCGACGCTTCGCGGTCGGGTTATGCGCGTTGACGGCCCTGGCGATCGCGCCGACGACCGCCACCGCACACGGCGATGACGCCAATCCGCTTCTCGGCCTGGTTGATGCGGCCGCTCAACGGCTGCAAACGGCAGAGCCGGTGGCGGCCAACAAGTGGTTGACGGGCGGCGCGATCGATGATCCTCCACGGGTTGAGCAGGTGTTGGCAGCGGTGAGCGCCGATGCGACGGGCCGGGGCGTTGACTCTGCCTACGTCAGGCAGATCTTCACCGATCAGATCGATGCCACCGAGGCCATTGAATACACCCGGTTCGCGCAATGGAAGCTCGATCCCGCATCGGCGTCGCGCGTAGCGCCCGACCTCGCGGCATCACGCGCGATCATCGACCAGTTGAACACCGAGATGGTGGAGCAAGTCGCGCTGCACTGGACGGTACTGCACTCCCCCGACTGCACCGGCACGCTCGATGACGCCAAGACCGCGGTCACCGACGCACGGATGCTGGATCCGCTCTATCAGCAGGCGCTCACGTTCTCGACGCATTCATATTGCGCGCCTTGACATTTGACCGGTGATCACATGAGGACTCGCTCATCGCCGACGTCGTACTCGGCGACCGCCGCGGCGAGGATCGCGGCGCCCTGCTCGTCGCTGGGACCGCTCCCGCGGAACGTCTCAACCGCGGCCTGGGACTCCCACCGTTCGAAGATGTTGACCCGCCCGGGCTCGAGCAGGTCGGCCGACAGCGCGAAGTCGAGGCAGCCCGATGTGCGGCGCGCCTGGCGCACCACTTCGACGCAGCCCGACAAATAGTCGTCGCGTTGCTGCGGGTCGACCACGACGTGTCCGGCGACGATCACCATTGCAGGCCTCCTTCGTCTGTTCGATTGAACTATCACCTGATATGACTGCAGTTCGGGTCAGAAATCACCGCATATCACCCCGCGGTAGTAATGGGGAGGCCATGAACCTTCGAGAGGCACGACAAGTCATCGGCTCGCTCGAGGCCGATCCCGACGCCGCGCGCGTGTTCGGGGAGGTGTACGAGACCGCCGACGGAGCAACGGTCATCCCGGTCACGAATGTGCGCGGAGCGTCGAAGCCCGGCGTGAACGACGGCCGATTTGCGTTGAGCGCCAAGCCGGCCGGAGTGTTCGTGATCAAGAACGGTAAGGCCGCATGGGTGCCGGCGGTCGACGCGGGCCGCATCGCAATGATGGGAATTCTGGTCGGGCTGGTGTCGGCGGCGCTGGCCGGCGTGGCTATGGTTCGTCGCCCGCCCTGGCCCGATCTGCACGGCGATATCTCCCGCTTGCACTGGCGCGCCACGCCGCTGCGACCGAGACGATGATGAGCACCGCCAGTGCGGCCAGCCATGGCCAGGCACCGTGCTGGTGGACCCAGCCGGCGATCGCACCCTGCACCCGGCCTGCGACCGCGATCACCGGGTCTTCGGGATTGCCGTTACGCGTGAACAGCCGGATCTCGTAGAACCCGTAATAGCCGACATAGACGCCGACAACGACGAGCAGCGCGCCGCTGATCCGGTTGATGTACGGCACAATTCGGCGCATCCGGTCGGCGGCTGCCGAGCTGGCCAACGCGGCGGCCACTGCGAGTACCCCGACAACGAGCGTGAAACCGGCGGCATAGGCGACGTAGACGGCCACTGCTCCGACAACCGATCCGCCTCGGAGTCCGGCGGCCGTAACCGCGAGAAACGGCCCGACCGTGCACGATAACGACGCGAGCGCGTAGCTGATCCCGTAGCCGAACATCGAACCCAGCCGCGCCGTCGGCGCCCATCGTGCGTCCCGTGCCAAGCCGCGCACCGCAGTGATCTCGCGCCCCGCGAGCAACCAAATGCCAAGGGCGACAAGGACGATGCCGATGGCCACGGTGCCATACGGCAAGTAAGGCTGCACCGTCGCGGCTGCCGACACGGTGAGCGCACCGAACCCGCCGAACACCACGACGAATCCGAGCGCCATCGCGGCGGTCGCCGCCAGCGCTCGGCCCACTGCAACGCTCCGGCTAACGTCCTCGCCTCGCACCACCAGAGCCAGATATGCCGGCAGCATCGCGAAGCCGCAGGGGTTCAGCGCCGCGACCAATCCGGCGCCGAAGGCCAAGCCCACCAGGTCTTGGTCCACGGTACGTGACGACCTACGACAGCGCCGCTACCCGGTCGGACAGCTCCTGGGTGGGCATGGCCGCAGTCGGGTTGTTCACGAACGTCGACGAGCCGTCGGCACGGTAGAACACGTAGGCCGGCTGCCATGGGACGTTGTAGCGGGCCCAGATCGACCCGTCGGCGTCGTTGAGGTTGGAGAAGTTGAGGTTGTACTTGGACACGAAGCCCTGCATGGCCGCGACATCGGAGCGCGCCGCGACCCCGACGAAGGTCACGTTGGGATTGGCCGCGGCGACCTGGCCGACGCCCGGCGCCTCGGCGTTGCAGAACGGGCACCACGGCGTCCAGAACCACAGCACCGCTGGCTTGCCGACGAGACTCGCCCCGCTGAACGGCGC
>JAJKIB010000198.1 GCA_021154745.1 Mycobacterium sp. | reverse complement strand
GTGCCGTCGGCGTTGTAGAGCGGCAAGCCGTCCTTGAAGCTGTCGGTGCGCACCCATCGATTGCGGTACCAGGCGGCGCGACCGCCCTCGATGCGAACGCCGTGGATCATGCCGTCGCCGGTGAACCAGTGCGCGGTCGCCTGCCGCGGGTTGGGCCCGTTGCGCAGGTACCACCCGTCGAGTTCGGCCGGGATGGCGCCCTCGACGGGCAGGTCGAACTCGGTCAGCTCATCGGTCACCGGCGCGTAGTTGTCTCGCTGAAAGAACTCGCCGGTGCCGAACAGGGTCGAGGTGGTATCGGTCATAGGTCAAATCTGACATGTCTATCATGACATGTCAAGAGTGGAGTATGATCGGCCCGTGAGTTTGCGAATGGCGGCATTGGGCCTTCTGGCCCAGGAGCCCGGTAGCGGTTACGACCTGCTCAAACACTTCGAGAAGTCGATGGCCAACGTGTGGCCTGCGACGCAGAGCCAGCTGTACGGCGAACTGAACAAGCTGGCCGACGCGGGTCTTATCGAGGTGTCCGACATCGGCCCGCGGGGCCGCAAGGAGTACCGCATCACCGATGCCGGCCGCACCGAACTGCGGCGGTGGGTGACAAGCCCGCAGGACGACCCGCCTTTTCGCAGCCCAGAACTGCTACGGGTGTTCTTGCTCGGCGACATCCCGCCGGAGCAGGCACGCGAGCACGTCGTGACCATGGCGCAGCATGCCGAAGCCGAGGTCAGCCGGCTGGAAGAGTTGCGCGACTCCATCGACTGGTCCGACGGCGACGGCCTCTTCTACGGCCGCGCCGCCCTCGAATACGGGCTGCGGATGAACGCAATGGGGGCCGAGTGGGCGAACTGGCTGGTCAACGCCATCGACGAGCGCCGTCGGAAATAATCGTTGCATCGCGATAGATTCCGATATATCGTCAACGTATCGGAAACGCGTGAGGCGTTTCCCATCCAACGTAAGGAATCAACAGATATGACCAACCCATTCACCCCACCTCCCGGGGGCTTCGGCTTCGGACCTGGCGACCGGCGAGCATTTCATCAGCAGCGCCGGCAGGCCCGCCGCGACTTCCGTGACCACCTTCGTGACCACCTGCGCGAGCAGGACCCCGGCCACGCCGGCCCGTTCGGCGACCCGGGCCATGGCGACCGGTTCGCGTTCGGCCCCGGCCGTGGCCGCGGTTTCGAGTTCGGATTCGATCCGCGCGGCGGCTTCGGATTCGGCTTCGGCGGCCCAGGCGGCCCGCGTGGCCGAGGTCGTGGCGGGCGCGGGCGCGGCAAGCGCGGCGACGTCCGCGCGGCCATCCTCAAGCTGTTGGCCGAAAGGCCCATGCACGGCTACGAGATGATCCAGGAGATCGCCGAGCGCACCCAGAACCTGTGGCGGCCCAGCCCCGGCTCGGTCTACCCGACGCTTCAGCTGCTGGTCGACGAGGGACTGCTGGTCGCACGCGAAAGTGAAGGCAGCAAGAAGCTTTTCGAGTTGACCGACGACGGCCGCGCGGCCGCCGAGAAGATCGAGACCCCGCCATGGGAGGAGATAGCCGAGGATATCGAGCCCGGACATGTCAACCTCCGTAGCGCGGTCGGCCAGCTGATGGGCGCGGTCGCGCAATCGGCTTACGCCACGACCGAAGAGCAGCAGCAGCGCATCGTCGACATCGTGAACAACGCCCGCCGCGAGATCTACGGGATCCTCGGCGAGTCCGAGTAGTACCAACCAGACGGAATAAGTCCGGCGGGAGTGGTGTACGCAATCAATATGCAAACCTTCCCGCTGGGCTCATTCCATGTCGGCCGCGTCGGTTTCGGCGCCATGCAACTCCCCGGTCCAGGGGTGTTCGGCCCGCCGCGCGACCACGACCAGGCGATCGCCGTGCTGCGGCGCGCAATTGAGTTGGGCATCAACCACATCGACACCGCTCAGTTCTACGGACCGAACGTCTCTAACGAACTGATCCACGAGGCGCTACACCCGTACCCGAAGGACCTCGCTCTGGTGAGCAAGGTGGGAGCGCGCCGCGATGACGCCGCCGGGGCGTGGCTGCCCGCACAGGAGCCCGACGATCTGCGGGCCGACATCGAGGAGAACTTGCGCACGCTGGACATCGACCGCCTCGCCGCGGTCAATCTGCGTATCCACGCAGGTGATCCGACTTCGGTCGGCCCAGTCGACCGAGAACTGTTCGACCGTCAGCTGACGGCAATGATCAAGGCCCGCGACGAAGGGCTCATCGCCGGAATCGGGCTGAGCAGCATCACGCTCGAGCATTTGCAGATTGCGCTCGACCGCACCGAAATCGTCTGCGTGCAGAACGCGTACAACCTCGTCGACCGGGCATCGCGGCCGGTGCTCGACGCCTGCCTCGAACACGGCATCGCGTTCGTCCCGTTCTTCCCGCTCGGGTCGGGTTTCACCACCGACAACCCAGTGCTCGGCCACCCCGCTGTGCAGAGCGAGGCATCGAAACTCGGGCGCACCCCTGCGCAGATCGCGTTGGCGTGGACCTTGTCGGTGGCGCCGAACGTGCTGCTGATCCCAGGCACGTCGTCAGTCAGCCATCTCGAAGAGAACACGGCCGTCGCCGACATCGAGTTGGACGACGAGACCAAGCGGCAGCTCGACGACGCGGCATAGGTGGGGAAGAGACGGCGGTAGCTAGCTACGCCACCGTGACTCACCAGAGCAAGGCACGATCGGTGCGTGTCCGCTGAATTGCGTTGTCGGGCAACGTTGCCCGCGTGGAGCATTGTCCTGCCCGGAGTACGTGTTTCTACGGTCGCGTTCGTCGGCAGTCGTCGCGAAGGAGTCTACTTATACTAGCTAACAATCGACATGTTCGGGAATAGACGGCGACAGATTGCCAGCTGTCGGTATGCGGAAGGAGTTGATCGATGATGAAGTCCACAAAGATCATTGCCACCCTCGCCGTCGCTGGAGGCCTTGCCGCCGGCGCGATCGGAGTCGGCGCCGGAGTCGCCAATGCCGACCCCGGGTACTGGTACGGCGACGGACACCATGGGCATGGCTGGAACGGTCCTGGATGGAACGATCGCGGATGGCGCGGCGACCGCGCACCAGGCGGCTGGAACGGCGGCTGGGAGCCTTGGGGCGGAATCTGCATTTTCGGCGCGTGCATATAGGCGGACTTGTGATTTCGGCGCGCTAGCGCCCGCTCAGCGTCGGTAGGCGCGCCGAAATCACTCGACGTCGACCCAGTCCAACGTCCGCTGCACTGCCTTGTGCCAACCCGCACATGCCGCAGCGCGCTCGTCTTCGGACCAATTCGGCATCCAGCGCTTGTCCTCCTGCCAGTTGGTGCGAAGGTCATCGGGGTTCTCCCAGAACCCGACCGCCAGGCCCGCCGCGTAGGCGGCGCCCAGCGCGGTGGTCTCGGCGACGACGGGCTTGACGACGTCGACGCCCAGCACGTCGGCCTGGATCTGCATGCACAGATCGTTGGCGGTGATGCCGCCGTCGACCTTGAGCACCTCCAGATGTACGCCGGAGTCGGCTTCCATCGCGTCGACGACGTCGCGGCTCTGGTAGCAGATCGCCTCAAGGGTCGCGCGTGCCAGATGGGCGTTGGTGTTGAAGCGCGAGAGCCCGACGATCGCGCCCCGGGCGTCCGAACGCCAGTACGGCGCAAACAATCCCGAGAACGCGGGCACGAAGTACACGCCGCCGTTGTCGTCGACCTGGCGGGCGAGTGCCTCGCTCTGCGCCGCACCGCTGATGATGCCCAACTGGTCACGCAGCCACTGCACCGCCGAGCCGGTCACAGCGATCGAACCCTCCAGCGCGTAAACGGGTTTGGCGTCGCCGAATTGATAGCACACCGTGGTCAGCAGCCCGTTCTCCGACCGCACGATCTTCTCGCCCGTGTTGAGCAGCAGGAAATTGCCTGTGCCATAAGTGTTCTTGGCCTCGCCCGCATCGAGGCACACCTGTCCGACCATCGCGGCCTGCTGGTCGCCGAGGATCCCGGTGATCGGCACCTGTCCTGCGATGGGTCCGCCGTCGCGGGTGATGCCGTACGACTCGGGATACGACGAAGGTTTGATCTCGGGCAACATCTGCCGCGGAATGCCGAAGAACGACAGCAGCTCGTCGTCCCAGTCAAGCCTCTCGAGATTCATCAGCATTGTCCGGCTGGCATTCGTCACGTCGGTGACGTGCGCGCCGCCGCGCGGACCGCCGGTGAGATTCCACAGCACCCACGTGTCGACGGTGCCGAAGATCGCGTCGCCCTTCTCGGCGTCGGCGCGGACGCCGTCGACGTTGTCCAGGATCCACTGCACCTTGCCTGCCGAAAAATAGGTGGCAGGCGGCAGCCCGGCCTTGCGCCTGATGACGTCGCCGCGACCGTCGCGGTCCAGCGCAGAGGCGATGCGGTCGGTGCGGGTGTCCTGCCAGACGATCGCGTTGTGATACGGCCGCCCGGTGCGCCGGTTCCATACCAGCGCCGTCTCCCTCTGATTGGTGATGCCCAGCGCGGCCAGGTCGGTGGCTGACAGCTTGGTCTTGTTCAGCGCCGACGTGATGACCGATGCGGTTCGTTCCCAGATCTCGACGGGGTTGTGCTCGACCCAGCCAGCCTTGGGCAGGATCTGTTCGTGCTCGAGCTGGTGGCGTCCTACCTCGGCGCCGTCGTGGTCGAAGATCATGCACCGTGTGCTGGTGGTGCCCTGGTCGATGGCGGCGACGAAGTCGGCCAATTCCTGCTCCTCCCGGCGTTCACTTCAATCGACCATGATGGCCTACATGGCCCAACCGATCACCGACATTGACCGCATGCCCCGCGGCGGGCCCGATGCCTCTTGTGTCGACCGGCTGTTGCAGACCGATCGGCCGGAATATATCGACCGCGATGACGTCGACCAGAGTGTCAAGCGCAGCGTGGTCCGCGCGCTCGATTGGACGGGCGAGTTCTTCGGCAACACCGAAAAGTTCGCCCGCATCGTGCTCAACGAGGTGGCCGACGTCCCCGACCCCAAGATCCTGGAACTCGGCTCGGGGCACGGAGGACTGTCTCGCAAGCTGCTCGAATGGCATCCCACCGCCGAAGTCACGATCACCGACATCGAACCCGCGTCGGTGGCCGCAATCGCGGCCAGTGACCTGGGCGCGCACCCGCGGGCCACGGTCCGCGAGATGGATGCCACCGCCATCGACTCGGCCGACGGGCACTTCGACCTGGCAGTGTTCGCGTTCTCGTTCCATCACCTTCCGCCGTCGCTGGCGTCGCGGGTGATCGCCGAGGGCACGCGGGCGGCCACCAAGCTGGTGATCATCGACTTGCCGCGGCCACCGTCACCGTTGCACATCCTGAGGCTGGCGGCGATGCTGCCGCTCGCGCCGGTCGTGCCGTTTGTGCATGACGGTGTGATCAGCTCGCTGCGTACCTACAGTCCGTCTGCGCTGCGAGCCCTCGCCGACCACGCCGACCCGGCGATCGCTGTAGACCTGCGCGGCGGGCTGATGAGCCCGCAGGTGGTAGTGGCTAGGCGCTGAAACTGCACGCTCGCTTCCGCATGAGCGTGCGCCAAATGTCGACAAATCGCGGCGTGTCGACGTGCAAACACGCACGCTCGCCGACAATGGCGATGTGGGCGAAGAAGTAAAGCGGACCGACTTTTCTCGAGCACACCGCCGCGAGTACCGACGCAAGGTGCAGCTGTGCCTCGACGTGTTCGAAACGATGCTCGCCCAGTCCAGTTTCGAGTTCGACCGCCCGCTGACCGGCATGGAGATCGAGTGCAATCTCGTCGACGGCGACTATCAGCCCGCAATGAGCAATCAGGAAGTACTGGCATCGATCGCCGACCCCGCCTATCAAACCGAATTGGGTGCGTACAACATCGAATTCAACGTTCCACCACGACGGCTGCCTGGCCGCTCCGCGCTGGAGCTCGAGGCCGATGTGCGCGCCAGCCTCAACGCCGCGGAGGAGAAAGCCAATTCCAATGGTGCACACATCGTGATGATCGGCATCCTGCCGACCCTGATGCCCGAACATCTTGCGGGCCACTGGATGAGCGAGTCGACCCGTTACGAGGCGCTGGAGAAGTCGATCTTCACCGCCCGCGGCGAGGACATTCTCATCGACATCACCGGACCCGAGCGACTGAGCCTGCAGCTGGCATCGATCGCACCGGAATCAGCGTGCACCAGCATGCAGCTTCACCTGCAGGTCTCCCCCGCCGAATTCGCCAGGAACTGGAACGCCGCGCAGGTGCTGGCCGGCCCGCAGCTGGCGCTCGGTGCCAACTCGCCGTACTTCTTCGGCCACCAGCTCTGGACCGAGACTCGCGTCGAGCTATTCGCCCAAGCCACCGACACCCGCCCCGATGAGCTGAAGACACAGGGTGTGCGGCCGCGGGTGTGGTTCGGCGAACGCTGGATCACGTCGATCTTCGACCTCTTCGAGGAGAACGTCCGTTACTTCCCATCGCTGCTTCCCGAACTGTCCGAAGAAGATCCCGTCGGCGAACTGGCGGAGGGTCGCACTCCGCGGCTGGCGGAGTTGCGGCTGCACAACGGCACGATCTGGCGATGGAACAGGCCCGTGTATGACGTCGTCGACGGTCGGCCGCATCTTCGGGTGGAGAACCGCGTGCTGCCCGCAGGCCCGACCGTGCTCGACATGATGGCCAACGCCGCGTTCTACTACGGCATGCTGCGAACCATGTCGGAAGAAGACCGTCCGCTGTGGACGAAGATGAGTTTCGCTGCGGCACAACACAATTTCCTCGAAGCCGCTCGGCACGGGATGGAGGCCCGGCTGTACTGGCCCGGTCTTGGCGAGGTGACGCCCGACGAGTTGATTTTGCGCCAGCTGCTGCCGATGGCCGACGAAGGTCTGCGTCGCTGGGAAGTGGCAAGCGAAGTGCGCGACCGGTATCTCGGCGTGATCGAAGGCCGTGC
>JAJKIB010000197.1 GCA_021154745.1 Mycobacterium sp. | reverse complement strand
TTCGGAGGCTCCGGTGTGGCGGTAGTCGAATGCCAGCGTCGCGATCCCGGCGGCGGCGAAGTGCTGTTCGTACTGCGGCAGCATCATGTCGTGCGTCGCTCCGAGTCCGTGCACCAGCACGACAGCCGGATGCGGCCCCGGCCCTGCTGGCAGCGTCAGCCACGCCGCGCATCGCGTGCCGCGGCACGAGAAATCGACCCGTTCGGTCGGGATGGTCGTCGGCATGTGCGCCTCCTTCATAAGTACGATGTACGTATTGGCTAGACTGCTTTACGTACGCTGTACTTGTCAAGGGGTGATGAGAAATGCGAGCACGGTTCACGACCGACGAGATCGCCGCCGCGGCGCTGGAGATTGTCGATGCGGAAGGACTGAGCGCGCTCAGCATGCGGTCACTGGCGGCCGCGCTCGGCACCGGCCCGATGACGGTCTACAACTACGTGCCTGGCAAGGAAGGACTGGAGGAACTCGTTGTCACGGCGATCGTCGACGGGTTGCAGGTGCCCGAGCCGACTGGGGATTGGGTCGACGACGTGTACGCGGTGGCCGATGCGATGTGGCGAGACATCCGCGCGCATCCCGCCGCGATTCCGCTTGTGCTGACGCGCCGTACGACGTCGGCGACCGGGTTCGCCGCCGCTGACGCTCTCATCGCGGCGCTCGGGCGCGGGGGGCTCAAGGACTCCGACCGTCTCGCCGCATTCCATGCGGTGCTGGCTTTCGTCGTGGGCGCCGCACAGGCCGAGCTGGCCGGTCCGTTGACGCGCGGCCGTGACGCGGGCGACGCCGCCGCCCGGATCGGGTCGGTGGCCGGCTCGACCTACCCGAACGTCGAAGGCCTTTCGCACGTCGCCAGAACGGTGTCCGTCGAGGAGGATTTCGACCTGGGCCTGCGCATGCTGCTCGACGGGATCGCCGCGCGCGGCGTGAAGTGGTGCCGCTACGTCAGCGGGTGACCGCACCCTCCTCCGGCCCGGCATAGTCCTCGGCCCGGGGCTGGTCGTCTAGGTGCAATGGAGGGATGTGTCGTGACCGGTAAGTCGTGCGGACAAGTAGGACAGCGGCGAGCACTGCTGTTCCGCCTGCGATGAGGAATCCGGCGCGGGCGCCGAACAATTCGCACAGCCAGCCGACAAGCGGGCCACCCAGCGGTGTCGAGCCGAGGAACACCTGACCGTGGATGGCCATCATCCGGCCGTGCATCTCGGGCTCGCTGTTCAGCAGCAGCACCGTGCGCGCAAGTGTGTTGAAGATGATGTTGGTGATTCCGACTCCGACCATCACGATCAGCGCGATCGCCAGGCTGGGGCTGAACGCCGCCAGGAGATTCGCCGCGCCGAAGGCAACCGCGGTGAGTACCAGCGACCACGAGGTCGGGATATGCACGCTGGCGCTGACCACTGCTCCGATCAGCGCGCCGAGGCCAATGGCAGAGGTGAGCCACCCGTATGTGGCCGCGTCACCGTGATATAGCTCCGTCGCGGCCAGCGGCAGAACGACCCGGAAGTTTTGGCCGAAGGTCGCCACCACGGCGACGAGGATGATGGTGGCCCGCAGCTGCGGCGATGACCATAGGTAGCGGGCGCCCTCCCGCACCTGTCCCTTCTTACGGGCGATCCGCGGAGAGGGGCGCAGCCGGTCGACCTTCAGCACCGCAAGGCTGATGAGGACCGCGACGAACGAAGCTGCGTTGACGATGAACGCCACCCCCACGCCGACAGTTGCGATCAGCACACCGGCGACGGCAGGACCGACCAGCCGGCCCGCATTGTGGACACTCGATGCGAGCGCCTGGGCGTTCGCGTAATCCGCGGGTTCGACCATTGACGCGACGAACGCCTGGCGGGCCGGCACGTCGAGCACCGTGACCAACCCCAGAGCCAGTGCCAACACCAGAACGGACCACAGCGCTACCACGCTCAGCAGGGTGATGACGGCCAGTACCAATGCGAGCACGCCGCTGATCGCCTGGGTAACGACGAGGGTGCGCCGACGATCGAGGCGATCGACGAGGAGGCCACCGTATGGACCAAAGAACAGCATCGGCGCGAATTGCGCCGCCACCGACAAACCCAGGGCCGCACCGTTGTGCGTGATTTCAAGGATCAGCCAGTCCTGAGCGACCCGCTGCATCCAGGTTCCGACCACGCTCACCGCGTGCCCCGACAGGTAGATGCGCAGATTCACTGAGTGCCGAAGCGACCGGAACAGCCCGCCCTGCGGTCGATCACTGCGTTTGAATCCGGCCAAGCGTCGGAGCGTCACGCGAGACACCTGGCTCCGCATTGCATCGTGGATACACTCCCCGGCTGTCGACGAACGCAATTCGGGCGGTTTCCCGTACGGTGAAACCCCGGAGTAGCCACCGCTACCAGGGATCAATCCTCTAGAAGTGCTTGACCGCCGCCAGCGCCTACTCTAACTTATATCTAATATATCGAATCTTAAGTCTGGTATCCCTCATCTAGCGCCGCTATGGGCCTCCAAAGAACGGGGGAGCAGCCATCACTACACGGGTTTGGGATGCGTTCTTGACGGAGCAGGACAAGGCACATCTGGCAGCCTCTGCACCAACCCGGCGCCGGGGATTCGGCCGCAAGGCCGCCGTACTGTCCGTCGATAACTATCGAAAGGCGTTGGGCGACACGCCAGAACCACTTCTGGACGCCATCGCCACGTGGCCGGCAAGCACAGGGACGGCCGGCTGGGAGGCCGCCGACAGGATCGCAGAGTTACTCGCCGCCGCGCGTACCGCCGGTATTCCGGTCGTCCACCTCACGGGTCTTCCCGAAGAGGAATCCGGTATCCCGGCGTGGGCCGCGACGCTCGGCGGGCGCCACATTGCCGGCGGCACCACACTCGAGCAGGCCGACCGACACAGACGCCGATTCGATTTCATCTAACAAGCCGCTCCGCTCCCGGGCGAGGCCGTACTGAAGAAGACCGCGCCCAGCGGCTTCTTCGGCACGCCGCTCCTTGCCCACCTCATCGCCGAGGGCATCGACACCCTGATCGTCTGCGGCGAAAGCGTGAGCGGCTGCGTTAGGGCGACGGTTACCGACGGCTGCGCCAACCGACTGCACATGGTTGTCGTCGAGGAGTGTGTCTACGACAGGCACGAGGCGAGCCGCGCAATCAACCTCTTCGACATCGATCAGAAATACGGCGACGTCATCTCTCTCGCGGAGGCGGTCGAATGGATCACCGCCCACCCCGAGCCTGATGTAGTCGCCGCCAGAAATGGAACTCCCGTTGCCGGAACCAGTTGAGGTTCCTGCCAATACGTTCGGTACCCCTTCAACCCACCTAACACAACAGATCAGGAGCGCATCCCGATGATTGGTTTGCCGCACGCCCCGCGGGAAAGCTTGATCGCCGGCCTTGCGTCGGCCGTACTCGTTCTCGCCGCGTGCTCGGCGCCAGGTGGCGAGTCCGGTGACTCCGCGGCGGGCGGCGGATGTGAGACCAGCGCCACGGTGCAACTGGAAACCAAGCTGAAGGGAATGTCCCCCCAGGATCGCGAGAAGACGCTTCTCGACGAAGCCAAGGCCACCAACGGCGGCACCATCAACCTGTACACCGAGGTCAACGACCCCGTGGTGATCACCGACCCGTTCGAGGCCAAGTACGAAGACCTCCACGTCAGCGTCTACCGAGCCGGCAGCGAGCAGATCCGCGAACGCGTGCTACAAGAGTCGCAGGCACACTTCGCCGGCGCGGACATCATCGAACTCGACTCGTTGGAGATGTCGATCCTCGACCAGAACAAACTGCTGGCGCCCGCGGATTCGCCCTTCCTCGACGGCGTGACGGACAGCGCCAAGTTCGACAACTTCACCGGCGATCGATTGAGCTACATCGTCCCGGTGTGGAACACCACCATCATCCCTAATGACGCCGCCCCGCAATCATTTCAGGACCTGACGAATCCGCGGTTCAAGGGCAAGCTCGCCCTCGAGGGCAGTGATGTGTTCTGGTTCGCTTCGATGGTCAACCACCTGCAGACACAGGGCATGACCAAGGACCAGTCCGTCCAGTTGTTCAAGGACATCGCCGCCAACTCCGCGATCACCGACGGCCACACCACCACCACCGACCTCGTTGTCGCCGGCCAGTACGGTATCGCCGCCAACAACTTCATCCACCGCATCCGTGAGCTGCAAGCCAAGGGTGCACCGCTGCAGTTCGTTCCGGTCAAGGTTCCGGTGGTGGCAGAGGTGACGGGCATTTCGGTGCCGTGCGGTTCTGCCAACCCGGCCGGTGCACTTCTGCTGCAGGACTTCATTCTCGGACCCGAGGGCCAGCAAGCGTTCATTGACGACGACCGCACACCAAGCAACGTGGAGATGGCGGCGAAGAGCTTCGGCGGCGTGCAGATCGAGCCGATCAAGACTGACGTAGAGGCCATCTCGAAGCAGTACTCCGAGTGGTCGGACCTGTGGCATGAAGTCGTCCGCAACGGCGGCTCTGCGTGACCCAACTACTCGCTCCTGGCGACGCCACTCCGGCGCCTCGGGAGCGGTTGGCGCCGGGCGGAACCCAGCGGCGCCCGTGGACGACCTGGGTCCTCGGGGCAGCGGTCATCATCGTTCTCGGCTATCTCGTGCTATCTCCGCTCGTGTATCTGGTGTGGCGCGGGTTGACCACCGGCCGCGGTTTCGGTCTGTCCAACATCACGGCGGCATACACTGTGCCGGGCACAGGCGAAATGCTCCTCAATTCGGTGCTTTTCGCCGGAGGCTCGGCCTTCGTCAGCACATTCACCGGCACCGCGCTGGCTTTCTTCTGCGTCCGGTCGAACGCGCCACTCAAGCCTCTGCTCTACGCTGCCTCGATAGTCCCGCTCATCGTTCCCGGCATCCTCTATACGATTTCGTGGGTCTATCTCATCGGCGGCAACGTCGGTGTCATCAAGAAGATGTTCGACAATATCGGTCTGGGATTTCTTGTCCCAGACGCCTTCTCGATGCCAGGCATGATCCTGATCGATGGCCTGCACTTGGCTCCGCTCGTGTTTCTGTTGATGTACGCCGCGTTTCGGTCGACCGATCCCTCGCTGGAGGAATCATCGATGATGAGCGGCGCCACTCTGCCACAAACGGTGCGGCGGGTGACGCTGCCTCTCGTACGCCCGGCACTCCTGGGCGCGGTGCTCATCATGGTGGTACGCGGACTCGAGTCATTTGAAACACCTGCGGTGCTCGGGATGCCGTCCGGAACATGGGTTTTCACTTCCAGAATTTACGATGCTCTACACACATATCCAATCAAGTACGACCAGGCCTCCATCTATTCGCTGACGCTGCTGTTCGTCACTGCACTCGGCTTGCTGCTCGTGCAGTACATGAATCGCCGCAGCGAGCGCTTCCAGACAGTCACCGGCAAGGGATTTCGCGCCCGCACACTTGACCTCGGCAAGTGGCGCTGGCCGGTTTCGATCGGGTTCGTGCTGTACTTCATCCTCGCCGTGATGGCGCCGCTGCTCATCCTGCTGTGGATGTCGCTACTGCCCTACTATCAAACTCCCGGACTCGACCCGCTCAGTTCGCTCACGTTCAGCAATTACGCCAGATTGTTCGACACACGCGGAGTGACTGATTCAGTCCAGAACTCGGTGATCCTCGCGGTGGCAAGCGCCACCGCGGTCATGCTGTTCACGGCGGTCATCTCCTGGATGGTCCTCAAATCCAAGTTCAAAGGACGCAAACTGCTCGACCTGCTCGCCAGCTTTCCGCTCGCAATGCCCGGTCTGGTACTTGGAGTGGCCCTGATCTTCATCTATCTTCGTTCGCCGCTGCCGATCTACGGCACGCTGCTGATCCTGTTCATCGCCTACGTCACCCGCTACCTGCCCTATGGCATGCGCTACTCCGGCTCCTCGCTTGCACAAATCGGCGCGGAACTGGAGGAGTCGGCGAACATGAGCGGCGCAACGTGGCGGGACACGTTCCGACGCATCGTGATACCGCTCATGGCCCCTGGCCTGGTGGCCGGCTGGATCTATGTCGTGGTGGTGTCGGTACGAGAACTCTCCAGTTCGATCTTGCTCTACTCGCAGAACACCCGAGTGCTCTCGGTGACTATCTGGGAGTTCTGGCAGAACGGAGAGACCGGCGTGCTCGCCGCCTTGGGGATCTGCATGGTGGTCGTCCTCATGGCGCTTGTAGCCGTGGCTTACAAACTCGGCGCCAAGATCGGCGTACGTGAGGCGTAGAGAGGCTGGCTAAGCATGCTCGAGGTAAGCGATCTGTGCAAAGGCTTCCAGGACGAATCCAGGCTGGGCCGTGTCAAAGCCGTCGACCACGTCAGCTTTGTCGTCAAAGAGGGCAGCTTCTTTACCATGCTGGGCCCCAGTGGCTGCGGCAAGACCACAACGCTGCGCTGCATCGCTGGCCTGGAAAGACCTGACAGCGGCGACATCTCGGTAAACAGCCGCGTGCTCTACTCAAGCGCCATGGGGATGTTTGTGTCGGCCAACCAGCGAAACCTTGGGATGGTGTTTCAGAGCTACGCAATCTGGCCACACATGAATGTCTTTGACAACGTCGCGTTTCCCCTGCGCGTCGGCGCGCGCCGCCGCACCGGCAAACGTGAAGTCAAGCAGCGCGTGGAACGTACGCTCGACGTCGTCGGACTGGGCCACCTGGCTGGGCGATACGCGACGAAGCTGTCGGGTGGTCAACAGCAGCGGCTTGCACTGGCTCGGGCGCTGGTGATCGAGCCTTCCGTGCTGTTACTGGACGAGCCGTTGTCGAACCTCGACGCCAAGCTTCGTGAGTCATTGCGTTTCGAGCTCAAGCGACTACAGCGGGAACAGGGCATCACCACCGTATATGTCACACACGATCAGGCAGAGGCGCTGGCGATGTCGAACGAGATCGCCGTCATGCACGAGGGCCGAATCAGCCAGATCGGCAATCCGTTCGCGGTGTACTTGGAACCGGAGAACGATTTCGTTGCCGACTTCGTGGGCCTCACCAATTTCATCGAGGGCGTCGTGACGAAGCACTCCGGCCGCTGTGGCACCGTGCTGACCACCGACGGAGTACTCATCGTCGACAACGTGGTCGATCTGCAGGACGGCTACCAGTGCGTGGTGTCCATTCGGCCCGAACAGATTCG
>JAJKIB010000196.1 GCA_021154745.1 Mycobacterium sp. | reverse complement strand
TGGAATACCAGGGCGCCGCGGTGCCCAAGCGGATGAACAAGCTCGGCTCGGCCGGCGCTCCGGGCAGCGGCAGCTTCCTGACCGCCGACCCGATCGCCGAAAACGAAGCGCTCACCGAAGCCGCACACGCCTCGGAACGCAAGGCGCTCACCGCACTACGCGAACACCAGGAGCGCAACGGCTCGTCGAACGGCGAGACGAACGGGCACCACTGACCGGGCGTCAGGCCAACAGGGCGCGCAGCTGCCGCATGTAGAACCACGGAATGGCGGGCATCGCCAGCGTGACAAGACCGGCGAGCACGTACAACACCCATGCCGCGGCGTTGCTGTCGACGGCCATCAAATAGGTGGCGACACCGATGGCCACGACGGCGACGCCCATGGCGATCGCGATGATCACGGCACAGCGCAGCCATAGCTGGTCGACCGTACTCATCACGGGGCTCGGCTGTGGGCTGATCGCCTCCCGCGTCGCATAGCCGGGGCGGGCGGCCACCGGGCCACCGGCCGTCGGCGGCACGCGCAGTTTCTCGGTGGGCGCCTCGGCGCCTCGAACCGGCGACGGCTGCTGCCCTGGCATGACCCGAACAGGTGTGGCGCGGGCCGGAGGCGGCGGCGACTCCTCGAGCGCGGCGCGGCGCGCCCGCAGCAACAGCGGCACCGCGCCGATGATCACCGCCGCCGAGATCGCGATCACGGCGTACAGCAGCCATGGCGTCTCGGACTCCCCTGTGGACTGGGCCTGCCCGGTTCCAAGGTCGACGAGCGCCACCGTGGCCGCGACGCCTGCGCCCAGCGCGGCCAACCAGATCGCGGCACAGGCGCCAAGCAGGATGCGGTCGGTGCGGTCGAATTCGCCGGTGTCCAGGGCGGTGCGCAATCGGGAGCGGCCCGCGGCATCCATGTTGTCGGCCATCAGCAGCTGGTCTGCGCGGCGTTGTTGGTGTTCGACGACAGCACCGTGCCGTCGCTGGTCGTGATCGAGCAGTTGAGCCGGCTCACCAGGAACAGGCTGGACGCCTGCACCGAGCCGACTTCGGATTGCGAGATCGGCGTCACCGTCAGCGACCACGGGATGTACACGTTGCGCTGGGTGCGGCTGCGCCCCGATGCGTCGACGTAGGTGACGGTGATGATGTCACCGGGCGCCTTGGTGCCGGTAACCGAGTAGGTGACCTGCCGAGGCCCGGCAGGGGTGGTCGTCGGGGGCGGCGGCGGTGGCGTCGTGGTGGCCGGCGCAGGCGGCGGCGGCGCCTCGGTGGCCACGGGCGGCGGAGGTGGCGGCTCCTGCGTCACCGTCACGGTCTCCGGTGGTGGCGGCGGTGGCGCCTCCGATGTGGGCGGTGGCGGAGGCGGCGGTGGCGGGGTCGTTGTGGTGATCTCGTCCTGCACCGGCGGCGCAGTGGTGGTGGTGGTCGCCGGCGTGGCGAGGTTGTTGGTGTCGGTCCGGGTGACCAACACCGACACGGAGGCGACGAGCGCAACGGCGGCGACGATGGCCGCCACGCCGACCGCCCACGGCCAGCGCGGCGGCTTCTCCTGGTCGACCAATTCGGTGGCCGGCTCGTAGCTGTCGTAGTCGTAGAGCGACGCGTCCGCGGGCACGTAGGGGCCGCTGGTGAACTGTTCGGACTCCGGTGCGGAGTAGGCCTGCGAGTAGGACTCGGTTTCGCCGGTGTCCGGTGCTGCCGCCTGGTCCGACGTGGGCTGGTTGCCCGCCTCCTGACCCGGCAAATCCGACCCTTCAGATTCTGGGGGATTCGGCCCGCTCATTTACGCCTATCCTTCTCGACTACTTCACCGGCGCCGATTCTGTCCTGGCCAGAAGCGGCTGACCGCGCCTCGGCAACACTACCCAAAGCGACGACGTGAACGAATCTCACAGCGCGGTTTGCGGGCGAACTGTTGTCCCGATGTGACCTTTACGGGTCAGTGCTTTTCGGGGCCGGTGTAGTACTCGAACACCAGGCCCGCGGCCGTCGTCAGCACGAAGCAGACGCCCGCCACGATCAGCCACGGAAGCCACAGCGCGACGCCGACGGCCGTGATCGACGCCGACAGCGCGATGAACACCGGCCACCAGCTGTGCGGGCTGTAGAAGCCCAGCTCGCCGGCGCCGTCGCTGATCTCGGCGTCTTCGTAGTCCTCGGGCCGGGTGTCGAGCCTTCGGGCGACGAAACGGAAGAACGTGCCGGTGATCAGGGTCAGGCCGGATGTCATCACCAGCGCGGTCACGCCGGCCCACTCCACGCCGCCGTGGGCGAACATCGCGGTCAGCACGGCGTACACCACCGCGGACAGCACGAAGAACGCGGTCAGAAACTCGAACAGCCTGGCTTCGATGTGCATGCGATGTCCCTACTTGCTGGCCTGCGGTAGCTGCGATGCCTGCTCGCCGCGGCGGGTGTCGAACGGATGCGTGGTGACGGCCGTCGGTGGCTGGTTGATCGCCTTCAGCGCCTCGGCATTGGTCTTGCCGGACATGCGCTGCTGCAGATACGCCTTGAAGTCGTTGGGCTCCACCACCCGAACCTCGAAGTTCATCATCGAGTGGTAGGTGCCGCACATCTCCGCGCATCGGCCGACGAACGCGCCGGTCTTGTTGATCTCGGTGATCTGGAAGATGTTGTCGGAGTGGTTGGCCTCGGGGTCGGGCATCACGTCGCGCTTGAACAGGAACTCCGGCACCCAGAACGCGTGGATGACGTCAGCGGAAGCGATCTGGAATTCGATCTTCTTGCCGGTCGGTAGCACCAGAATCGGAATCTCCGTGGAGCTGCCCAGCGTCTCGACCTTGTCGAAGTTCAGGTACGTGCGGTCCTCGGGGTTGCGGCCGCGCACTGCGCCCACGATTTCCTCGCCGTGCTTGTCGACACCCTCGGGCTTGGACTCCATCGCGGTCTTGCGCTCATTGTCGACGCCGTCGAAGGTGAAGGTGCCGTCACGGAAGTTGATCTTCTGATAGCCGAACTTCCAGTTCCACTGGAAGGCGGTGACGTCGATGACAACCTCGGGATTGGGGTCCTTGTGCAGCATTTTCTCCTGCACCACCACGGTGAAGTAGAACAACACCGAGATGATCAGGAACGGCGTGACGGTGAGCACCAGCTCCAGCGGCATGTTGTAGCCGAACTGGCGCGGCAGCTCCGTGTCGCCCTTCTTGTGCCGGTGAAACGCCGAACTCCAGAAGATCAGGCCCCACACGATGACACCGACCACCAGCGCCGCGATCAGCGAACCGATCCACAGCTCCCGGTTCAGGTGGGCCTCCGGCGTGATGCCTTCCGGCCAGCCAAGGCCAAGCACCTCCGACCAGCTACACCCGCTGAGCAGCACCGCCGTGCCACCGAGGATCACCGACAACGCGACCGTCTTCAGCCCGCGACGTGCCACGTGGGAGCCTCCTACGAAGTCAGTAGACCGCCGGGCGGTCAAAGGGCCGCAGTGAATACTACGCAGCGTAGACCACCGCCCAGTGCCGGTCTCGACACACTCCCGCTTTGAACCTCATGCTCCTTTCGTCCGCACGTGATTAGGCATACTGGCGCGGTGTGCGGACTGCTGGCCCTGGTTACCGACCCGTCCGCTGACGTTTCCTCGACGCTGGTGGACGCCGTTTCAGGCGCCTCCCATCTCATGCGGCACCGCGGCCCTGACGAGCCGGGCACCTGGTCCGACGACCATGTCGTGCTCGGCTTCAACCGGCTGTCGATCATCGACATCGCGCACAGCCATCAACCGTTGCGCTGGGGCCCGCCCGAATCACCGGGCCGCTACGTGCTGGTGTTCAACGGCGAGATCTACAACTACCTGGAATTACGTGAAGTACTGCGCTCCGATTTCGGCGCCGTGTTCCACACCGACGGCGACGGTGAGGCCATCATCGCCGCATACCATCACTGGGGTACCGGCGCGCTGACCCGGCTGCGCGGCATGTTCGCTTTCGCGCTGTGGGACACCGTCGAGAAGGAATTGTTCTGCGCGCGTGATCCTTTCGGTATCAAGCCGTTGTTCATGGCGACGGGTTCCGGCGGGACGGCGGTCGGCAGCGAGAAGAAGTGCCTGCTGGACCTGGCAGACACCCTCGGCATCGACCTCGGCATCGACGATCGCGCCGTGCAGCACTACACAGTGCTGCAGTACGTGCCGGAACCGGAGTCGCTGCACCGCGGCATCCGACGACTGGAATCCGGCAGCTACGCGCGTGTGCGGCCGGGAACGCCAGCAGAGGTCACCCGATACTTCACGCCGCGGTTCACCGCTGTGCCGTTCAGTGCGGGCAGTGAGCAGAGCCGCTACGACGAGATCACGGCGGTGCTCGAGGATTCGGTCGCCAAGCACATGCGCGCCGACGTCACCGTCGGTGCCTTTCTGTCGGGCGGGATCGACTCCACCGCGATCGCCGCCCTTGCGATGCGCCACAACCCGCGACTGATCACCTTTACCACCGGCTTCGAACGCGAGGGCTTCTCCGAGGTCGACGTCGCGGTGGCCTCGGCCGAGGCGATCGGCGCGCGGCATGTGACGAAGGTGGTGAATCAGGCCGAGTTCGTCGCGGCCCTACCCGAAATCGTCTGGTATCTGGACGAACCCGTCGCCGACCCCGCGCTGGTGCCGCTGTTCTTCATCGCCCGCGAGGCCCGCAAGCACGTCAAGGTGGTGCTGTCCGGCGAGGGGGCCGACGAGCTGTTCGGCGGCTACACCATCTACCGGGAACCGTTGTCGCTGCGGCCTTTCGACTATCTCCCGCGCCCAGTGCGACGCTCGTTGGGCAAGGCATCCAAACCGCTGCCCGAAGGCATGCGGGGCAAGAGCCTGCTGCACCGCGGCTCGCTCACACTCGAGGAGCGCTACTACGGCAACGCGCGCAGCTTCTCCGACGTCCAGCTGCGCGCGGTGCTCCCCGGCTTCCGCGAGGAGTGGACGCACACCGACATCACCGCCCCGGTGTATGCCACGTCCGACGGCTGGGACCCGGTGGCGCGGATGCAACACATCGACCTGTTCACCTGGCTGCGCGGCGACATTCTGGTCAAGGCCGACAAGATGACGATGGCCAACTCGCTCGAACTGCGGGTGCCGTTTCTGGATCCCGAGGTGTTCGCGGTGGCGTCGCGGCTGCCTGCCGATCAGAAGATCACAAGGACCACCACCAAATTCGCGCTGCGCAAGGCGCTGGAACCCATCGTTCCCGCCCATGTGCTCAACCGGCCGAAGTTGGGCTTCCCGGTCCCGATCCGGCACTGGCTGCGGGCGGGCGAGTTGATGGACTGGGCATACGCGACGATCGCCGCCTCACAGGCCGGCGACCTTGTCGACCTGCCCGCCGTGCGGACCATGCTCGACGAACACCGCAGCGGCGCAAGCGATCACAGCCGCCGACTATGGACTGTTCTGATCTTCATGCTGTGGCACGCGATCTTCGTCGAGCACAGCGTGACGCCACAAATCAGCGAGCCGACCTACCCGGTCCAGCTCTAAGGACGGCGCCACTCGGCTATCTCTCGGCGCCAAGCGCCTCCGCGATCTCCTTAGCGGCGTCCGCTCCATAGGCGTCGCCCAGTCGCTTCACCGCGGCATCCTTGTCCCACGTCCACTCCTGCGGACCGGGCGCCTCCAGCACCAGCGTGGCGACCATCGACGCAAGTTGCGCCGACCGCTCCAGGCTCAGCCCGGCGCTGCGGCCGGTCAAGAAGCCCGCCCGGAACGCGTCGCCGATGCCGGTCGGGTCGTCCTTGTGGGTCTCGGGCACCACATCGACGTGGACGAAGGTGCCGTCGCGGCCGACGATATCGACGCCCTTCTCCCCCAACGTCGTAATGCGCATCTCGATCTGGCCCATCACCTCGGCCTCGGACCACTCGGACTTCTGCAGCAGCAGGTCCCACTCGTAATCGTTGGTGAACAGGTAGGTCGCGCCGTCGATCAACTGGCGGATCTCGTCGCCGGACAACCGGGCCAGTTGCTGGCTGGGGTCGGCGGCGAAGGCCAGGCCCAGCTTGCGGCATTCCTCGGTGTGCAGGAACATCGCGTCAGGATCGTTGGCTCCGACGATCACCAGATCGGTTGTGCCCGTACGTGATACGACGTCAGCAAGCTTGATGTTGCGGGCCTCCGACATCGCGCCGGGGTAGAACGAGGCGATCTGCGCCATGGCCTCGTCGGTGGTGCAGACGAAACGCGCCGTGTACGCCGAGTCGGAGATGAGGACGCTGCCGCAGTCCACGCCGTGCGATGTGAGCCACTGACGATAGTCGTCGAAGTCCTTGCCCGCGGCACCGACGAGCGCCACGTCACCGCCGAGCACGCCGATCGCGAACGCCATGTTGCCGGCCACGCCGCCCCGGTGCACCACCAGATCGTCGACCAGGAAGCTCAATGAGACCTTTTGCAGGTGGTCGGCCAGCAGCTGCTCGGAGAACCGACCAGGGAAACGCATGAGATGGTCGGTCGCAATCGATCCGGTCACCGCAATGGTCACGAAACGTCACCCTTCATTTATTAAGCCGTCTACATAACCTTACCGAGGAGATACCCGCAGACTCTGCGCTAACCTGCCTACAAGTGCCCGCCCGGTCACTGTAGACAGCCAAATTTATCAATCTCGGGGGAGCAAATATATGACTGGTCCGTACCCGCCTGAATACGGGGCCGGACCGGTCGGCCCGCAAATGTATGCGCCGCAGCCCTACCCGGCAAATGTGCCGTCGCCCTATCCGTCAATGCTGCCGCCGCCGCTGCAATATCCGAAACGGCGGTGGTGGTTGCCCGTCGCCGCAGTGGCACTGGCAGTCGCGGTCATTGCGGCAGTAGTCACGGCAATTGTTTTCGCCACACGCGACGACAATGCGTCGGGCAACAGCGCGCTGACCGACGCGTCGGCCAAGGCCGCGATTCAGGAGTACCTGGACGCGCTGTCGAAGGGCGACAACCAAACCGTCGCGCGTCACACCCTGTGCGGCCTGTTCGACGCGGTCAAGGAACACCGGTCGGACCTCGCGCTGGCAAGCCTGAGCAGCGATGCGTTCCGCAAGCAGTACAGCCGCGCCGAGGTGACCTCGATCGACAAGATGGTGCAGTGGTCACCGAATCAGGCGCAGGTGCTCTTCACGATGCGGGTGGCTCCGGCGTCAGGGTCGACGCGAGGCCAGCCGCCGAACGACGAGGAACAGGCCGTCGCTCAGTTGCTGTCCCAGGACAACGAGGTCCTGGTGTGCTCCTACTTGCCGAGGACTGCCGGTCAGTACTGACTCAGTTGAATGAGTCGCCGCAGGCGCAGGATCCGGTGGCGTTCGGGTTGTCGATCGTGAAGCCCTGCTTCTCGATGGTGTCGACGAAGTCGATCTTGGCGCCCTGGACGTATGGGGCGCTCATCCGGTCGACGGTCAGCGTGACGCCGCCGAACTCCGCGGTCAGGTCGCCGTCGAGGGACCGGTCGTCGAAGAACAGGTTGTAGCGCAGGCCGGCGCAGCCGCCCGGCTGGACAGCGATGCGCAGCGCCAGGTCGTCACGGCCCTCCTGATCCAGCAGCGCCTTCGCCTTGGTGGCCGCGGCGTCCGTCAGGAGTACACCGTGGGTGCTAGTGGCCGTCTCGTCCTGAACAGTCATTAAATCTCCCCTGTGCATGTTCGTGGGTAGACCGTTGGGTCCACTCCTTCAACGGTACCTTGTTTCGGCCCTATTCCCGATTTATCCCCAGGTCGCCGCGGTCACCTGGGCCAAGCCTTCCAGTTGGTTTGCCGCGTCCTCCATGGCCAACTGCACGGATCCCGCGTGGTCGGTGATGGAGAACGCCGCCGCGATGCCCGCCTCCCGCAGGGTGGCCGGGTCGAGCGTGACCTGGCCGGCAAGCACCAACACCGGTGTCCGGCGCGACCGCGCACCCGTGGCGAGCGCGCTGACCACTTTGCCGTGCAGTGACTGGTCATCGAACCGGCCCTCGCCGGTGATCACGAGCTGGGCGGCGGCGACGTCGTCGGCCAGCCGGGTGTGTTCGGCGATGATCGCCGCACCGGATTCGCGCCGCCCGCCCAGCGCCAGCAGCCCGGCACCGATGCCTCCCGCCGCACCTGCGCCCGCTTCCTCGCTGACCGCCCGGCCCGCCGCCGCATTCAGGTCCACCGCCCAGTCGGTCAGCCGCTGTTCCAGGACGCGCACGGTATCGGGGTCGGCACCCTTCTGCGGGCCGAACACGGTCGCGGCGCCCATCGGTCCGAGCAGCGGGTGCTCGACGTCGGTGGCGGCAATGAGCTCGACATCCGCCAGAAGCTTGCGGCCCGCAACCAACCCCCCAAGCTCGTCGACCATGCCGCGGCCTCCGTCGGTGCAGCTGCTCCCGCCCAGCCCGACCACGATCCGCTTGGCGCCCGCCCGTGCCGCGGCGGCGATCAGCTGTCCCACTCCGCGGCTATGTGCGGCAAGGGCGGTCTGCACGGTCGGCGGACCGCCCAGCAGTGCCAGCCCGCAGGCTTGTGCGCATTCGATGTAGGCGGTCCGGGGCGGGGCCGGGTCGAGCACCCAGTCCGCGGACACCTCCGCGGTCAGCGGGCCGCTCACACGCAGGGTGTGCACCTCACCGAGCCGGCCGGCCAGCACACCGACGAAGCCCGGCCCGCCGTCGGACTGCGGGGCCAGCGTCAGCTCATCGTCGGGGCGCCCGCGGCGCCATCCGTGCGCGATCGCCTCGGCGGCCTCGACCGCGGTGAGACTGTCGCCGTAGCAGTCGGGGGCGATCAACACCTGCACCACGGCAGACTAATCTGACAGGCGTGAAGCTGCTGGGCCGAAAGAAAGACAACTCAGACGACGATTCGGCATCGGCTGAGGAGGGCGTGCAGGCCAGCCAGGAGCGCACCGGCACCACGGCCCCTAAGGGCAAGCCGACCCCGAAGCGCAGTCAGGGCAAGCGCGGCCCGGTCGCGCCCGCACCGATGACCGCCGCCGAGGCGCGGCGGCGCCGCAAGGAGATCGGCAGGCCGAAGCTGAGCCGCGAGGAACGCAAGACCGAGCGCGTCACCCGCCGTGCCGACATGGCCGACCGCCGCGAAAAGATGATGGCCGGCGAGGACGCCTACCTGCTGCCGCGCGACAAGGGCCCAATGCGCCGCTTCGTGCGTGACGTGGTGGACTCGCGCCGAAATGTGCTCGGGCTGTTCATGCCATCGGCGCTCGGCCTGATCTTCGTGATGCTGGCGGTGCCGTCGGTCGCCGTGCAGCGCCTGCTCTCCCCCGCCATGCTGGTCCTGGTGCTCATCATGGTGATAGATGGCTTCATCCTGGGCCGCAAGGTGAACCGGCTGGTGGACGAGAAATTCCCGGACAACACCGAAAGTGGTTGGAAGCTCGGCTTTTACGCCGCCAGCCGCGCCTCACAGCTGCGCCGGATGCGCGCGCCCCGGCCGCAGGTCAATCGCGGCGATAAGGTCGCCTGATCACCTGTGCGCACACTGGTGCTCGGGGGTATCCGGTCGGGCAAGTCGCAGTGGGCTGAAACGGCGATCGCCGAATCGACGACCGCCGGGCAGCCGGTTCGCTATCTGGCCACAGGCGCGACGCCCGACGGCGACGCGGATTGGTCGGCGCGCATCGCCGTGCATCGGGCGCGGCGCCCATCGCATTGGTCGACGGTCGAAACTGTAGATGTACCAACGCAATTGCGATCCGAGCTGGCGATGCCGACGCTGGTCGACGACATCGGCGGCTGGCTGACCGCGGCGATGGACCGCCGCGGCGCGTGGACGACGGGCTCGGTGGCCGCCGACGTGGCCGACCTGATCGACGCGGTCGGCGCGTTTGTACCGCCGCTGGCACTCGTGAGCCCCGAGGTGGGGCT
>JAJKIB010000195.1 GCA_021154745.1 Mycobacterium sp. | reverse complement strand
TGGACCGCACTTCGCGCGGCTTCTCTTACGCAGCCGACGCGCCACTGGACATGCGGATGGATCCCGATGCCGCGCTTACCGCGGCCGAGGTCCTCAATACCTACGACGAGAAGACGCTGACCCGGGTGCTGCGGGAGTTCGGCGAGGAGCGTTTCGCCAGTCGCATCGCCGCGCACATCGTCCGCCGGCGCGCGCAACTGCCGTTCACCACCACCGGTGAGCTGGTGGAGCTGTTGTATCAGGCGATTCCGGCGCCGGCCCGGCGTACCGGCGGGCATCCCGCCAAGCGCACCTTCCAGGCGTTGCGCATCGTCGTCAACGGTGAGCTGGACTCGCTGCGCGACGCGCTTCCGGCGGCCCTCGGCGCGCTGGCCCCCGGCGGCCGAATCGCCGTGATGGCCTATCAGTCGCTGGAAGACCGCATCGTCAAGAACCAGTTCGCCGCCGCAACCGCATCACGCACCCCGCCAGGACTGCCGGTCGAATTGCCCGGCCACGGGCCGGAATTCGTCGCCCTGACCCGCGGAGCCGAACGTGCAGGCCCCGAGGAGATCGAACTCAATCCGCGTAGCGCGTCCGTGCGGCTGCGGGCACTGGAAAAGGTTGGGGGATAACCATGAAGGCCAAGCGGACAACACCGGTGCGTGGGGGCAACGAACCCCGCCGCGCCAGCCGCAACACCACCCGCCGCCCGGCCGACGCACCGCCGCGCAAGCGCAAGCCGACGCGTGAACAGCGCCCGCAGCACTCGGCCCCTGCCACCAATCCGATCCCGCGGCCCACTGACGGGCCGGGCCGGCCCAAGAACGCCAGCCAGGCAAAGGCGCGGGCCAAAGCGCGAAAGGCAAAGGCGCCCAAGGTTGTCCGACCGCCCCTGCGTGAGCGGATCATTGTCAAGCTGGCTTCGATCGAGCTGAGCCCGCGTGCACTCGTTGCGAGGGTGCCGTTCGTGGTGCTGGTGATCGGGTCGCTCGGCGTCGGCCTTGGCGTCACGCTGTGGCTGTCGACCGACGCCGCGGAGCGCTCGTATCAGTTGAGCCATGCGCGGGAGACCAATCAGGCGCTGTTGCAGCAGAAGGAAGCGCTGGAACGTCAGGTGCTCGAGGCGCAGGCCGCGCCCGCGTTGGCCGAGGCCGCCCGCAACCTCGGCATGATCCCGTCGAGAGACACCGCGCACCTCGTGCAGGATGCGTCGGGAAACTGGGTCGTGGTCGGCACACCCAAACCTGCTCAGGGCACCGCCCCGCCACCGCTGAACACGCCGCTGCCCGAGGAAGGTCCCCCGCCCCCGCCCGCGCCCCGGGTCGTCGAACCGCGCGAGGTCACCGTCCGCATGCCGCCCCGGGCTCCGCTGGCATCCCCTCCATTGCCGGGTGTGGAGGGGGCGGTACCCGTGGCACCTGCTGCGCCACTGGCCGTGCCGCCGGGCGTCGAGGTTCCGCACGGCGTCACGGGCTCTACGCCTGCGCTGGGGCCGGCTGTTGTGCCTGCACCGCCCGTCGAGGCGCCCGCAGCGCCGGCCGTGCCGCTTGACGCAGGTCCGCTCGCGGCGGCCCCGCCACTACCCGGCCCGACCGCATGAGCCACGGCGACAATCGGGACCGTGGCCCCGCCAGGCCCAAAGCGAGCAAGGCGCAAGCAACCCAGGAGCGTTCGGCGCGGGCACGGCGGACCCGCGAGCCCGCGGCCGAAAACGGCTTGCGCAGCGCGTCATTCGTGTTCCGGCATCGAGCGGGCAACGCCGTCGTCTTCCTGGTGCTCGTGGTCGCTGCCGCGCAGCTGTTCACACTGCAGGTGCCCAAGGCGGCGGGTTTGCGCGCCGAGGCGGCGAGTCAGCTCAAGGTCACCGACGTGGAGAAGGCCGTGCGCGGCGCCATCGTCGACCGCAACAACGACAAGCTGGCCTTCACCATCGAGGCCCGCGCGCTGACCTTCCAGCCGGTCAAGATCCGCAAGCAGCTCGAAGAGGCCAAGGCGAAAACACCTGAGGCGCCGGACCCGCAGCGGCGCCTGCGCGATATCGCCGCCGAGGTTGCGTTGCGGCTCAACAACAAACCCGACGCCACCGCCGTGCTGAAGAAACTCACCGGCAACGACTCGTTCGTGTATCTGGCTCGTGCCGTCGATCCCGCCATCGCCGACGCGATCACCACTAAGTTCCCCGAAGTCGGTTCCGAGCGCCAGGATCTGCGCCAGTATCCGGGCGGCTCGCTGGCGGCCAACATCGTCGGCGGAATCGACTGGGATGGCCACGGCCTTCTCGGACTTGAGGATTCACTCGACGCGTCCCTGGCGGGCACTGACGGTTCGATCACCTACGACCGCGGCTCCGACGGCGTGGTGATCCCGGGCAGCTACCGCAACCGGCACGACGCGGTCGACGGTTCGACGGTGATGCTCACCCTCGACGACGACATCCAGTTCTACGTGCAGCAACAGGTTCAGCAGGCCAAGAACGCCTCCGGCGCCAAGAACGTGTCGGCCGTCGTGCTGGATGCGAAAACCGGTGAGGTGCTGGCCATGTCGAACGACAACACATTCGATCCTTCGCAGGACATCGGCAGGCAGGAGGACCGGCAACTGGGCAATCCGGCGGTGTCATCGCCGTACGAGCCGGGCTCGGTGAACAAGATCGTCACCGCCGCCTCGGTCATCGAATTCGGGTTGTCCAATCCCGACGAGGTGCTGCAGGTGCCGGGCGAAATCGATATGGGCGGCGTCAATGTCCACGATGCGTGGGAGCATGGCGTCACGCCGTACACGACAACCGGCATCTTCGGTAAGTCATCGAACGTCGGCACGCTGATGCTGTCACAGCGGATCGGCCCGGAGCGCTACGCCGACATGCTCAACAAGTTCGGCCTGGGTCAGCGCACCGGTGTCGGACTGCCCGGCGAGAGCGCGGGCCTCGTCCCGGCCATCGACCAGTGGTCGGGCAGCACCTTCTCCAACTTGCCTATCGGTCAAGGCCTTTCGATGACGCTGCTGCAGATGACCGGGATGTACCAGGCAATCGCCAACGTCGGCGTGCGCATCACGCCGCGCATCCTCAAGAGCACCGTCGCCGCGGACGGCACCCGCACCGACGAGCCCCGGCCGGAAGGCGTGCGGGTGGTGTCGCCGCAGACCGCGCAGACCGTACGCCAGATGCTGCGGGCGACCGTGCAACGCGACCCGAGGGGCGAGCAGCAGGGCACCGGTTCGCTGGCGGCCGTCGACGGCTATCAGATTTCCGGCAAGACTGGCACCGCGCAGCAGATCAACCCCGGCTGCGGTTGCTACTACGACAACGTCTACTGGATCACGTTCGCCGGGATGGCGCCGGCCGAGGATCCTCGCTACGTCATCGGCATCATGGCCGACAACCCGCAACGCACCGCCGAGGGTCTGCCGGGCACCACGATGGCGCCGCTGTTTCACAACATCGCCGCCTGGCTGTTGCAGCGGGAAAACGTGCCGCTGTCGCCCGACCCGGGTTCACCGCTGACGCTTCAAGCCGCCTGAGCGGGGTAGGAGCTTCGGGCAGGCCGGTACTACTGTGTCAAGGCCATGAACCTGCGTCCCACCCATCCCGTCGGCCAAGTGCTGGGACGGCTGGCTGACCAGGTGCGCGCCGTGCCCGCCGGGGGCGCACCGGTGCCAAACGTGCAGGTCACGGGTGTGACGCTGCGTGCGCAGAACGCCCAGGCCGGCGACTTGTTCGCGGCGCTGCCTGGTACGTCGTCGCACGGCGGGCGCTACGCCGCCGACGCGGTGGCCCGCGGTGCCGTCGCGGTGCTCACCGACGCGGCAGGTATCGATGCGATGGGAGGCGATGCCGGTGTGCCCGTGCTCATCCATCCCGAACCGCGTTCGGTCCTTGGCGAGTTGGCGGCCGCCGTCTACGGGCATCCGTCGGATCGGCTGCGCGTCATCGGCGTCACTGGAACGTCCGGTAAAACCACGACGACCTATCTGGCGGAGGCCGGCCTGCGATCGGCGGAGCGGGTCGCCGGGCTCATCGGCACTGTCGGTATCCGCATCGATGGACGCGATCAGCCCAGCGCGCTGACCACACCCGAGGCGCCTGATCTACAGGCGCTGCTGGCGGTCATGGTCGAACAGGGCGTCGATACCGTGGTGATGGAGGTATCCAGCCACGCGCTGACGCTGGGTCGCGTCGACGGCGTGCACTTCGCGGTCGGAGGATTCACCAACCTGTCGCGGGATCATCTCGACTTCCATCCGACGATGGAGGACTACTTCGACGCCAAGGCACGACTGTTCGACCCCCAATCGCCAACGCACGCAGACATTTCCGTGATCTGTATCGACGACGACGCTGGACGCGCCATGGCCCGGCTGGCGCACCACCCGGTGTCTGTCAGCGCGACGGGACGCGACGCCGACTGGCGGGTGGAGAACATCGACACGGTCGAGCTCGGCGCTCAGGAATTCATGGCCGTCGACCCCGTGGGTGTGCACCACGGGCTGCGGATCGGGCTACCTGGTCGCTACAACGTCGCCAACTGTCTGCTGGCGGTCGCGCTGCTGGACGTCGTTGGCGTGTCACCCGAGCAAGCCGCGCCCGGGCTGCGCAGCGCAACGGTGCCCGGCCGGCTCGAACCGGTCGACCGCGGCCAGGGTTTTCTGGCCCTCGTCGACTACGCGCACAAGCCCGGGGCGCTGCGGGCGGTCCTCGAGACGCTGCGCGCACAGAGCAGCGGCCGGCTCGCCGTGGTGTTCGGCGCGGGCGGCAACCGTGACCCCGGCAAGCGCGAGCCGATGGGCCGCGTCGCCGCCGAACTGGCCGACCTGGTTGTGATCACCGACGACAATCCCCGCGACGAGGAACCCGCCGCCATCAGGGCCGCGATCATGGCAGGCGCGAAAAGCGGCCCGGCGCATGTGATCGAGATCGGCGACCGACGCGAGGCCATCGATTACGCGGTGGCCTGGGCCCGATCGGGTGACGTCGTACTGATCGCCGGCAAGGGCCACGAGGCCGGCCAGACGAGCCACGGTCAGACCCGGCCCTTCGATGACCGCGAGGAACTCGCTCGGGCTCTTGAAGCACTGGGGCCCTGCGCGTGATCGCTCTGACCGTCGCCCAGATCGCCGACATCGTCGGTGGACGGCTCGCCGACATCTCACACGAAGAGGCGGCAGCGACCCGTGTCACCGGAACCGTCGAATTCGATTCGCGGGCAGTCACTCCCGGCGGCTTGTTTCTGGCGCTGCCGGGGGCTCGCTCCGACGGTCACGACTTCGCCGCGGCTGCCGTCGGTGCGGGCGCCGTGGCGGTGCTCGCGGCGCGGCCTGTGGGGGTGCCTGCGATCGTCGTCGAACCCGAACCCGCCCACGACTCCGCAGCCAGCGTGCTCGAGTACGACACCGACGGCTCGGGCGCCGCGGTACTCGCGGCGCTCGCGCGGTTGGCTGCCGCCGTCGCAGCCGAACTCGTCGACGGTGGGCTGACAATCGTCGGCATCACCGGCTCGTCGGGTAAGACGTCGACCAAGGATCTGCTCGCCGCCGTGCTGGACCCGCTTGGCGAAGTGATCGCACCGCCCGGCTCCTTCAACAACGAGCTCGGCCATCCGTGGACGGTGCTGCGCGCGACGGAATCCACCGACTATCTCGTCCTCGAAATGTCGGCGCGCCACCCCGGCAACATCGCGGCGCTCGCATCGATAGCGCCGCCGTCGATCGCCGTCGTGTTGAACGTCGGCACCGCGCACCTCGGAGAATTCGGCTCCCGGGAGGCTATTGCAGCGACGAAAGCCGAACTGCCGCAGGCCGTTCCGTCGTCGGGCGTGGTGATCCTCAACGTCGACGACGCCGCGGTGGCCGCGATGGCCGACCAGACGTCAGCGCGCGTCGTGAGAGTGGGTCGCACGGCGGGCGCCGACGTGTGGGCCGGTCCCGTCACGCTCGACGCGCTGGCCCGGCCGCGGTTCACGTTGCACACCGCAGACGGCGAAACCGACGTCGCGCTGGCCGTGCACGGCGACCACCAGGTGTCGAACGCGCTGTGCGCCGCCGCGGTCGCATTGGAGTGCGGCGCCAGCCTCCAACAGGTGGCCGCGGCGCTGGCGTCGGCGGGCCCGGTGTCCAAGCACCGCATGCAGGTCGCCACCCGCGAGGACGGCGTCACCGTCATCAACGACGCCTACAACGCCAACCCGGACTCCATGCGGGCCGGACTGAAGGCACTGGCCGCCATCGCCCGCGAAGCGCCGGAGAAGCGGCGCAGCTGGGCCGTGCTCGGCGAGATGGCTGAGCTCGGCGACGACGCGATATCCGAGCATGACCGCATCGGCCGATTGGCAGTGCGATTAGATGTGTCACGACTCATCGTCGTGGGAACCGGGAGGCCTATGAGCGCCATGCACCACGGTGCGGTCATGGAGGGATCGTGGGGATCTGAATCCACCATGGTCGCCGACGCCGACGCCGCGCTGGCATTGCTTCGGGCCGAACTGCAGGCCGGAGACGTGGTGCTGGTGAAAGCCTCGAACGCGGCCGGGCTCGGCGCACTGGCCGACGCACTGGTCGCCGAGGACGTTCGCCGATGAGGCAGATCCTCATCGCCGTCGGCATCGCACTGACGGTCTCCATACTTCTGACGCCGGTGCTGATCCGGCTGTTCACCCGCCAGGGCTTCGGGCACGAGATCCGCGAGGACGGGCCGCCGAGCCACCACAAGAAGCGCGGCACACCGTCGATGGGCGGCGTCGCAATCGTCGCGGGCATCTGGGCCGGATACCTGGGCACTCAGTTGATCGGCATCGTCATGGACGGCAAGGGGCCGTCCGCGTCGGGCTGGCTGGTGCTGGGGCTCGCCACTGCACTGGGCGCCGTCGGGTTCGTCGACGACCTGATCAAGATCCGTCGCGCGCGCAATCTTGGGCTGAACAAGACCGCCAAGACCGTCGGCATCCTGGCCGCCGCAGTGCTTTTCGGCTTCCTGGGGCTGCAGTTCCGCAACGCCGACGGATTGACACCCGGCAGCGCCGAGCTGTCGTACGTGCGTGAGATCGCGACGGTCACCCTGGCACCCGCGGTGTTCGTGCTGTTCTGCATCGTCATCGTCAGCGCGTGGTCGAACGCGGTGAACTTCACCGACGGCCTCGATGGACTTGCGGCCGGGGCGATGGCGATGGTGTGCGCGGCCTACGTGCTGATCACGTTCTGGCAGTTCCGCAACGCCTGCGCGACCAGCCCGGGCCTTGGCTGCTACAACGTCCGCGATCCGCTGGACCTGGCGATCATCGCGGCGGCCACTGCGGGGGCGTGCATCGGCTTTCTGTGGTGGAACGCCGCGCCGGCGAAGATCTTCATGGGCGACACCGGCTCGCTGGCGCTGGGCGGCATCATCGCCGGGCTGTCGGTGGCCAGCCGCACCGAAATGCTGGCGGTCGTGCTCGGCTCGCTGTTCGTCGCCGAGGTGACCTCGGTTGTCGTACAGATCATGGCGTTCCGCACCACCGGGCGCCGGGTGTTCCGGATGGCGCCGTTTCACCATCACTTCGAACTCGTCGGCTGGGCGGAAACCACGGTCATCATCCGGTTCTGGTTGCTCACCGCGATCGCCTGCGGCCTCGGGGTCGCGCTCTTCTACAGCGAGTGGCTGACCACCGTCGGGGCTTGACGTGGACCTTTCCGGAGCGGCCGTGCTGGTCGCGGGCGCCCGCGTCACCGGCCGCGCGATTCTTTCCACGCTGACGCCGCTCGGTGTTCGTGCCACGCTCACCGACGACAGTCCGTCGGCCCTGACGACGTTCGCGCAGAACGGTGTCGCTGTGATCGACGCCGCCAACGCCGCCGAGAAGATCACCGACTACGACCTCGTCGTCACCAGCCCCGGCTTGCCGCCGTCCGCGCCGGTGCTGGCCGCTGCTGTCGCCGCAGGCGTGCCGATCTGGGGCGACGTCGAATTGGCTTGGCGGCTGGACAATTCCGGCCGGTACGGGCCGCCGCGGCGCTGGCTCGTGGTGACCGGCACCAACGGCAAGACCACCACGACGTCGATGCTGCACGCGATGCTCGTCGCCGCCGGTCGCCGCGCCCTGCTGTGCGGCAACATCGGCGACCCCGTGCTGGACGTCCTGGATCAGCCGGCCGAGCTCTTGGCGGTCGAGCTGTCGAGTTTCCAGCTGCACTGGGCGCCGTCGCTGCGCCCGGAGGCCGGTGTGGTGCTCAACGTCGCCGAGGATCACCTCGACTGGCACGCGACGATGGATGCGTACGCCCGCGACAAGGCCCGCGTACTGGACGGCCGGGTGGCCGTCGTCGGCCTCGACGACCCGGTCGCGGCGGGCCTGCTGGCCACCTCCGCCGCGCCGGTGCGGGTCGGCTTCAGGCTCGGCGAGCCGGCGCCCGGCGAGCTGGGTGTGCGCGACGACGTGCTCGTGGACAACGCGTTCGGCAAAGAAGTGGCACTGACCGAGACGGCGTCGATACCGGTGGCCGGACCGGTGGGAGTGCTCGACGCGCTGGCGGCCGCGGCGCTGGCCCGCGCCGTCGACGTGCCGCCGGAGGCCATCGCCGATGCGCTGGCGCGGTTCCGGGTGGGCCGGCACCGCGCCGAGGTCATCGACGTCGTCGACCGCGTCACGTATGTCGACGATTCCAAGGCCACCAACCCGCACGCCGCGCAGGCGTCGATCGCCGCGTACCCGAGAGTGGTCTGGATCGCCGGCGGTCTGCTCAAGGGCGCATCGGTCGACGAACTGGTCGTCGCGGTGGCGAATCGCCTGGTCGGAGCGGTGTTGCTCGGCCGCGACCGGACCCTGATCCGCGAGGCGTTATCGCGACACGCCCCGGATGTCCCCGTAGTGGAGCTTGTGACAGGGGAGGATTCTGGGGTGTTTGGGGAAACTGAGTCAGGTGTTGTTTCCGTGACTCGCGGCGAGCGGTCGGTCGGTGACGCGGTCATGATGGCCGCTGTCGACGCCGCACGGGACATGGCCGGCCCCGGCGACACCGTGCTGCTGGCCCCGGCCGGTGCGTCCTTCGACCAGTTCAGCGGATACGGCCAGCGCGGCGACGCGTTCGCCTCGGCCGTGTCCGCTCTGACCCGGTAGGCGCCGTGAGCAACATTCTGACCCGGTTGCGGCACCGGAGGACCAAGTCGGCGACGGAACCGGCCGACCAGGCGGCCACCGAGGCCCGCGGGCCGCGCACCAGGTTCGGCGCATGGCTGGGCCGGCCGATGACGTCGTTTCACCTCATCATCGCCGTCACGGCGCTGCTCATCATGCTGGGCCTGACCATGGTGCTGTCCGCGTCCGGTGTGCACTCGTACGACGAGGACGGATCGCCGTGGGCGATCTTCGGCAGGCAGGTGCTGTGGACCGTCATCGGTCTGTTGGCGTTCTACATCGCGATGCGGATGCCCGTGCAGATGATGCGCAGCCTGGCGTTCAGCGGGTTCGCGCTTACGATCGTGATGCTCGTTCTGGTGCTGATTCCGGGAATCGGCAAGGAAGCCAACGGTTCTCGCGGCTGGTTCGTGGTGGCCGGATTTTCGATGCAGCCCTCCGAACTGGCGAAGATCGCCTTCGCGATCTGGGGAGCGCACCTGCTGGCTGCCCGCCGTCTGGAGCGGGCGTCGCTGCGCGAGATGCTCATCCCGCTCGTGCCCGCCGCCGTCATCGCGCTGGCCCTGATCGTCGCCCAGCCCGACCTCGGGCAGACCGTGTCGCTGGGCATCATCCTGCTCGGCCTGCTGTGGTACGCGGGCCTGCCGCTGCGGGTTTTCGTGTCCTCGCTGATCGCCGTCATGGTCTCGGCGGCCGTGCTCGCGGTCTCCGAGGGCTACCGCTCCGACCGCGTGCAGTCCTGGCTCAATCCCGGTGCCGACACCCAAGGGTCCGGCTACCAGGCCCGCCAGGCACGCTTCGCGCTGGCCAACGGCGGCGTGTTCGGTGACGGGCTCGGGCAGGGCACCGCCAAGTGGAACTATCTGCCCAACGCCCACAACGACTTCATCTTCGCGATCATCGGCGAGGAGCTCGGCTTCGTCGGCGCAGTCGGGCTGCTGTGCCTGTTCGGGCTGTTCGCCTACACCGGGATGCGCATCGCGCGTCGCTCCGCCGACCCATTCCTGCGGCTGCTCACCGCCACCGCGACGCTGTGGGTGATGGGCCAGGTGTTCATCAATGTCGGCTACGTGGTCGGGCTGCTGCCGGTCACGGGTCTGCAGCTGCCGCTGATCTCGGCGGGTGGGACATCAACGGCGACAACACTTTTGATTATCGGCATCATGGCGAACGCGGCTCGTCACGAACCCGAGGCGGTGGCCGCGCTTCGGGCCGGCCGTGAAGACCGGGTGAACCGGCTGCTGCGGCTGCCGCTGCCGGAGCCCTACGTGCCGACCAGGACCGAGGCGCTGCGCGACCGATTGCGGTCCAAGCCTGCCAAGCCGCCTGCCAAGGCCGCGCGCAAGCCCGACCGCAAGGCCGGCGCCGACAAGAAGCGCAAACCCCATCCGTCCGACCGGCAGGTGCGGCGCTCAGGGCATCATGGAGGCGGTCAGCGATCGGGCAAGTCCGGACGTCAAGGTGCTGGCCAGCGCAACCAGGGCCGTCGGGCTCGCACATTGGAAGGTCAGCATTACGGGTGAACGACACGGTGGCGATCCCTCGGGGGCAGGAGCGTAGCGACCGGGGGGTCTCCGTGGTCCTCGCCGGTGGTGGCACCGCGGGGCACGTCGAACCCGCAATGGCCGTGGCCGACGCCCTGACCGAGTTGGATCCGAGTGTGCGGATCACCGCGCTGGGCACCCTGCGCGGGCTGGAAACGCGGCTGGTCCCCGAGCGCGGCTATCACCTCGAGCTGATCACGCCGGTGCCGCTGCCCCGCAAGCCGTCCGGTGACCTCATGCGGCTGCCGCTGCGGGTGCGGCAAGCGGTCCGCCAGACCCGCGCGGTGCTCGACGCCGTGGACGCCGACGTGGTGATCGGCTTCGGCGGCTACGTCGCGCTGCCGGCATACCTGGCGGCGCGCGGCGGGCTCGGCTGGACTGGGAAGCGCCGCTTCGCTGTTCCCGTCGTGGTTCACGAGGCGAACGCGAGCGCGGGCTGGGCGAACCGCGTCGGCGCACGATCGGCCCACCGCGTGCTGGCGGCGGTGCCGGACCCCGGGCTGCGCCGCGTCGAGGTCGTCGGGGTGCCGGTGCGCGCATCGATCACCTCGCTGGACCGGATGGCGCTTCGAGCCGAGGCCCGGGCCCACTTCGGATTCGCCGAGGACGCAAGGGTGTTGCTGGTGTTCGGCGGATCGCAAGGCGCCCAGCGGATCAACCAAGCAGTGGCCGCAGCCGCCAAAGACCTTGCCGTGGCCGGCATTTCGGTGCTACACGCGCACGGGCCAAAGAATACCCTCGATCTTCGCGAGCCGGCCGACGGTGACGCGCCGTATGTCGCCGTGCCGTATCTGGACCGGATGGACCTGGCGTATGCGGCAGCGGATCTGGCCGTGTGCCGGTCCGGTGCGATGACGGTCGCCGAGGTGACAGATGTCGGCCTGCCCGCAATCTACGTCCCCCTGCCGATCGGCAACGGCGAGCAGCGGCTCAACGCGCTGCCGGTTGTGACCGCCGGCGGGGGTCTCATCGTCGACGACGCCGACCTGACGCCGTCCTACGTCGCCGACACTGTGACACGCCTGCTCAACGACGCGGGCCGGCTGCAGGCGATGACCGTGGCCGCGGCGCTGGCAGGGCACAGAGACGCCGCGCAGCGCGTGGCAGAAGTCGCACTCGACGTCGCACGCCATTCTCGCCACGGCCGAAAGCGGTTGCGGTGAACGCGAACTCGCTCCCAGCCGAGCTGCAACGGGTACATATGGTCGGCATCGGGGGAGCGGGCATGTCGGGCATCGCCCGCATCCTGCTGGACCGCGGTGGCCTGGTATCGGGTTCGGACGCCAAGGAATCGCGCGGCGTGGCGGCGCTGCGCGCCCGCGGTGCGTCGATCCGCATCGGGCACGACGAGTCGTCACTGGACCTGTTGCCCGGCGGGCCGACCGCGGTGGTCACCACCCACGCCGCCATTCCCAAGACCAATCCCGAACTCGTCGAGGCCCGTCGCCGCGGTATCCCGGTGATCCTGCGGCCGGTGGTGCTCGCCAAGTTGATGGCCGGACACACCACGCTGATGGTCACCGGCACCCATGGCAAGACCACCACCACGTCGATGCTCATTGTGGCGTTGCAGCACAGCGGCTTTGACCCGTCGTTCGCCGTGGGCGGCGACCTCGGCGAGGCGGGCACCAATGCACACCACGGCAGCGGGGATTGTTTCGTCGCCGAGGCGGACGAGAGCGACGGATCGCTACTGGAATACACACCCGATGTCGCGGTGGTGACCAATATCGAGGCCGATCACCTGGATTTCTTCGGCAGCGCAGAGGCATACGGCGCGGTGTTCGACACCTTCGTCGAGCGGCTGAAACCTGGTGGCGCGCTAATGGTTTGCACGGATGACCCCGGTGCTGCCGGACTGGCCGAGCGCACCGCCGCACTCGGCATTCGCGTGCTGCGTTACGGGAGCGACCCGACGCAGCCGCTGGCGGGCACGCTTTTGAACTGGGAGCAGCAGGGCACCGGCGCGGTCGCGCACATCCAACTCCAGGGCGAAGTGCACCCCCGGGTGATGCGGCTCGCGGTGCCGGGCAGGCACATGGCGCTCAACGCGCTCGGCGCGCTACTGGCGGCCATCGACATCGGCGCGCCGCCCGACAGCGTGCTCGACGGCCTCGCCGGTTTCGAGGGAGTGCGGCGGCGCTTCGAGCTGGTCGGTACCACCAACGGCGTGCGGGTCTTCGACGACTACGCCCACCATCCGACCGAGGTGCGTGCCACGCTGACGGCTCTGCGTGCGGTGGCCCAACAGGGAGACCCGGGCTTTTCGGGTCGGTCCATCGTCGTGTTCCAGCCCCACTTGTATTCGCGGACAAAGACTTTCGCTCGTGAGTTCGGGCAGGCGCTCAATGAAGCCGACGAAGTGTTCGTCCTCGACGTCTATGCCGCGCGCGAACAGCCGATGGTAGGGGTGAGCGGGGCGATGATCGCCGACCACGTCAGCGTGCCGGTGACCTACCTGCCCGACTTTTCTGCGGTGGCAGAACGGGTCGCGGCGGCCGCCGACCCGGGCGACGTCGTGGTGACCATGGGCGCAGGCGACGTCACGATGCTCGGCAAGGAAATCCTCGCGGCGCTACGCGTCAAGGCCAACCGCAGCGCGCCCGGCCGGTCCGGGACGGAACTCCGATGACCGAGCCCACCGACGCGAACACCGGCGAGGCCGATGTCACCGAAGAAGCCACGCTGCCGCCCGCGGCCGCCGCCGACTACGAGGGCCCGCGACGCCGGGCCCGACGGGAACGTGAAGAGCGCCGCGCTGCCGAAGCCCGCGCCACCGCGATCGAACGCGCCCGCCGAGAAGCCAAGCGCCGCGTCATGGGCGGGCCGCGGGAAGAGACGAAAAGGCTTGGCCGGCGCGCGGTTCGGGGCCTGAAGGTGCTGATGTGGTCGGCCCTGGTGAGCGTCGTGGTGGTGGGCCTGGGTCTGCTGCTGTACTTCACACCGATCATGGCCGCGCGCAACGTCGTGGTGATCGGGGTGGGCGCGGTGACGCAGGACGAGGTCGTCGCCGCCGCGGCCGTCAAGCCGGGCACACCGCTGCTGCAGGTGGACACCGACGCCGTCGCCGAGCGCGTCGCGGCGATCAGGCGGGTGGCCAGCGCGCGGGTGCAGCGTCAGTACCCGTCGACGCTGCGCGTCACCGTCATCGAGCGGATGCCCGTCGTGGTCAAGGACTACCCGGACGGTCCGCACCTGTTCGACAAGGACGGCGTGGATTTCGCGACCGCGCCGCCGCCCGCCGGGGTGCCCTACCTCGACGCCGACAACCCTGGGCCAAGTGACGCGCCGACCAAGGCCGCGCTGCAGGTGATGACGGCGCTGCGACCCGAGGTCGCAGGACAGGTTGGCCGCATCGCCGCGCCGTCCGTCGCCGCGATAACACTGACCCTGACCGACGGCAGGACGGTGGTCTGGGGGACCACGGACCGCACCGAGGAGAAGGCGCTCAAACTGGGCGCTCTGCTCACCCAGCCGGGCCAGACCTACGACGTGTCCAGCCCGGATCTGCCGACGGTCAAGTAGAAGGTTGCGCGGAAATTCTCGACACGCCCATCGGCGCGCCTGCACGGATACCCCGCGACCTCGCCCTACCGTTCTGGATGCGCGGAACAACTTGACATAACTATAACCCTCTGGTTGAGGTTGAGAGTTTGCCGAAGAGTTCCAAGCTACGACAGGCAACCAGGGAGGAAGGCGACCATGACCCCCCCGCATAACTACCTCGCCGTTATCAAGGTGGTCGGCATCGGTGGTGGCGGCGTCAACGCCGTCAACCGGATGATCGAACAGGGCCTCAAGGGCGTCGAGTTCATCGCCATCAATACCGACGCCCAGGCGCTGTTGATGAGCGACGCCGACGTCAAGCTCGACGTCGGCCGCGACTCGACCCGTGGTCTCGGCGCCGGCGCCGACCCCGAGGTCGGGCGCAAGGCTGCCGAAGACGCCAAGGACGACATCGAGGAACTGCTGCGCGGAGCGGACATGGTGTTCGTCACGGCCGGCGAGGGCGGTGGAACCGGAACCGGCGGCGCACCGGTCGTCGCGACCATCGCCCGCAAGCTGGGCGCGCTGACCGTCGGCGTGGTGACGCGGCCGTTCTCGTTCGAGGGCAAGCGCCGAAGCAATCAGGCCGAGACCGGCATCACCTCGCTGCGCGAAAGCTGCGACACCCTGATCGTGATCCCCAACGACCGGCTGCTGCAGATGGGCGACGCCGCAGTGTCGTTGATGGACGCGTTCCGCAGCGCCGACGAGGTGCTGCTCAACGGTGTGCAGGGCATCACCGACCTGATCACCACGCCGGGCCTGATCAACGTCGACTTCGCCGATGTCAAGGGCATCATGAGCGGCGCGGGGACGGCGTTGATGGGCATCGGCTCGGCGCGTGGGGACGGCCGCGCGCTCAAGGCCGCCGAGATCGCGATCAACTCACCGCTGCTGGAGGCGTCGATGGAAGGCGCCCAGGGCGTGCTGATGTCGATCGCCGGTGGCAGCGATCTGGGTCTGTTCGAGATCAACGAGGCGGCGTCGCTGGTGCAGGAGGCCGCGCACGCAGAGGCCAACATCATCTTCGGGACGGTCATCGACGACTCGCTCGGAGACGAGGTTCGCGTCACGGTCATCGCCGCCGGCTTCGAGGCCAGCGGCCCGGGCCGAAAGCCCGTTGTCGGCGCCGGCGCTCAGGCGATCGCACCGGGCAAGGCCGGCAAGGTGACCTCGCCGCTGTTCGAGCCGGCCGACGCGGTGAGTGTGCCGGTGCATACCAACGGTTCGACGGTCAGCATCGGCGGTGACGACGGTGGTATCGCCGATGACGACGTCGACGTGCCGCCCTTCATGCGCCACTAGGGCCTGCGGCAATACTGGCGACCGTGACGGTTCGCATACGGCGCGTGACGACCACCCGTGCCGGTGGCGTCTCGGCGCCACCCTTCGACACCTTCAATCTCGGCGACCATGTGGGGGACGACCCTGCGGCGGTCGCCGCCAATCGCAAGCGGCTCGCCAGCGCGCTCGGGTTGGGCGAGCACGCCGTGGTGTGGATGAACCAGGTGCACGGCGATCACGTGGAAGTGGTCGACGGCCCGTTGCACGCCGGTGCGACCGTCGACAAAACGGACGCATTGGTCACTACCACGCCACGATTGGCTTTGGCAGTGGTAACTGCAGATTGTGTTCCTGTTTTAATGGGCGACGCCCGCGCGGGCGTGGTGGCGGCCGTTCACGCGGGCCGGGTCGGGGCCCAGATGGGTGTCGTCGCGAGGACGGTGGAGGCGATGCTTCGGGCCGGCGCACGCGTAGACGACATCTCCGCGCTGCTGGGCCCGGCGGTCAGCGGAAGCAACTACGAAGTGCCCGAGGAGATGGCCGCGGAGGTTGAGGCATCGCTGCCGGGCAGTCGCACAACGACCTCGCGGGGCACGCCAGGGCTGGATCTGAGGGCCGGAATCGCCACGCAATTAAGGGCTTTGGGCATCACGGCCGTCGATGTGGACCCCCGCTGCACCGTGGCCGACCGCAACCTGTTCAGCCATCGGCGCGATGCCCCCACCGGAAGGTTGGCGTCGTTGGTGTGGATGGAATGAACCCCGAGAGCACCGTGGCGAGCACCCGTGAACGCGAACTGGCCGACGCGCTTGCGGCCGTTCGGGCCCGCCTCGCGCGTGCCGCGGAGGCCGTCGGACGCAATGCAGATGAAATTGAATTGTTGCCCATCACGAAATTCTTTCCGGCTAGCGATGTGCTTATTTTGCGCCGTTTAGGGTGTCTCGAATTTGGCGAATCCCGCGAACAGGAAGCGTCGAATAAAAGCGCGGAAGTCGGTGCCGTGTTGGGTGCTCAGCCGATTCGCTGGCACATGGTCGGGCGGATTCAGCGCAACAAAGCTCGGTCGATCGCGGGCTGGGCGTACGCGGCTCACTCGGTCGACAGCGCCAAGCTGATCGGCGCGCTGGACCGGGCCGCCACCGATGCGCTGGACCAAGGTCGCAGGACTGAACCACTGCGGATCTACCTCCAGCTCAGCCTCGACGGGGACGAATCGAGGGGCGGGGTCGACATCGGCCGTCCGGATGCGGTGGACGAACTGTGCGCTGATATTGCGGCCGCGGACGGGTTGGCATTCGT